>CAZPLG010000028.1:0-13167 GCA_964587415.1 uncultured Dehalococcoidales bacterium
TGGCCGTACCCTGGCGCATGGTGGGCACCTCAAAATGCCCGCCGAGGAAGTCTACCTCGTCGTTGAGAATCATGTTCTCGGTAAGAGTTGCCACCTTGAGGGGATCGCTCTCGCAATCGACGGTTAGCCACCTGACGGGTATTCTAGTTCCATACTCTTCCACATATATTCCACCCTGCGCGTTGATATCCTCAACAGCCGCCTCCGTCCCCCAGCTGGCAACGCCGCCGAATACGGCATAGGGGCCCGTATAAGATACGGTATCGCCGATGACAATCTCGGCGGGGACTTCGGGCCCCCCGTTACCGTTACCGTCACCGTTACCGTCACCGTCGCAGGCGGCAACTGCCGTCAGTGCCACCAGCGCAATCAGTAATGGGATTATTATATATAACCTTTTCACTACTACCTTCCCCCCTTCTTTAAAATTTCAGGCTTCTCCAGTCATTAGACAGTTCACTTCATTTACATAGACCCTCCTTAATTATGAGCGTTATTATTTAAGGCTATAGTTCCCCTTACCCCCTTTTATAGAGGCTGGAACAGGCAGTTGGCAACAGGGGGATAGCCCGATTATTTTTCTCCGCCGTAGCCGGCTGGTGCCGCTTCGGCCAGGGTGCCGGCACCCATGATGATGGTCATCTGCAGGTGCGGCCGGCTAACGCTCTTCCAGGTCAGGGGGCCGTGCACCACCCCCTTGGGGATATAGATGGCTGAGGTCTTATTAATTTTGAGCGGTTGGCCCCCCACCACTAACTCTATCTCCCCGCCGAGGTCTTCAGGATTTTTGTAGTCGGAACCGATATGGAGTATGAATTCGTCGGAGTCGGCGTGAGAATGTTCGGGGATATGGGGGTTTGGGTCGGGCATAGCGTACACCCAGCCCATCTCGATATAGACGTTGCTCCCGGGCACGAGCTCGTTGCTCATGAAGGTCATGGTAGGGTACTGCCGCCCTTTGACGTCATCGAATTCGGTACGCGCCTCATACCTCGGTTTCTGCACCAGGTTCTTGTAATAGTCAGCCATTTTCCTCACTACTCCCTTCTAAAAATTTTTATACCCTAAATTAAAAGCCGGCTTGGCCCAATCAGTCAACCAGGCCGCCCTTCCTCATCGCCGCCATTATTCCCGCCCCGACCACATCGACCACGGCCGTGCCGCCGTCGATGGTGATAACCGCGCCGGTCATAAACGATGATTCGTCGCTGGCTAGGTAGCTGCAAAGGCCGCCCATTTCGGATGAAGCGGCGAAACGGCGCAGGGGTATCTCCTGCGCTATCTGGTTGATGAAGGTCTCGTGTTCTATGCCGAGCATTTTCCCGAACTGGCCGAAGTCCTTCTCCGTCATAGCCGTTTTGACGCCGCCGGGGCAAACGGCGTTACAGCGGACGTTAGTCTTGCCGAACTCCAGCGCCGCCTGCTGGGTGAGCATAATCAGCCCGGCTTTGGAGCTGCAGTAGGCCGGCATACTGGGCAGGCAGCGCAGGCCGCCGAGCGAGGCAATGTTGATGACAGACCCCCCACCCTCTTTAATCATGAGCGGTATCACCGCCTGCATGAGCAGGAAAGGACCGGTCAGGTTCACCCCGATAACCGCCCGCCACTTCTCGGGGTCAAGCTCGGTAATGGGCGCTGGTTCGTTTATGGCGGCGTTGTTCACCAGCACATCGATTTTGCCGCCGAACTTCACCGTCGTATCCACCATGCGCTTTACATCCGCCTCTTTGGCCACATCTCCCTGACATATGACTACCGTCCCCGAGGGGAGTGATTTAGCCACCTCTTCCAGCATTTCTTTACGGCGGCCGGTGATGCAGACCTTGGCGCCATCGGCGACAAAGCGCTCGGCTATGGCAGTGCCTATACCGCTGCCTCCGCCGGTAATAAGGGCTACCTTTCCTTTAAGGTTCATATTGGCACCTCCTGCTTAAGGATTTTTGGGTAAAACTTGCCTATACCTCTGGGCTTTAACTACTTTGACAGCTTTCCCGAGCCGAACGCGGAGTAGTCCAGGTCGTAGAACTGCTTGCAGGTCTCAAAGTAACCCAGGTGCGAGCCGCCCAGGACTATCTTGAGCACTACCGCATCGCGGTAATACTTCTCGTAGCCGTTTTCCCGGACCAGGCCGAAGGAGCCCATCAGCTCCAGGCCGCGGGAAACCAGGTCGGGCGCGGTACGGGTGATATAAGCGTGGATGGCATGACCCTTAGCCATCATGCTCTCCGTGTTCCACATACCGTAGACATCCATATTGTCATACTGGTGGGCCGTCTCCAGAACGGCGGCTCTGGCCACGGATATAAACGCGGCCATCTCGCCCAGTATCATGGCCGCATGCAGGTGGCGGCTGACCGGTTTGCCCCCGGCCACCCTGCCTTCGGTATAGTCAACCAGGACGTCGAAAGCACCCTGCAGAGTACCGACGGCGTTGGCGGCATTCAGGGACATGGGGGCGGACACGGCACTGGTGAAAAGGAACCAGGCCTCGGGACCCTGTATCCCCCACTCCTTGGGTACCCTGACGTTATCGAAATAGGTGGGGGTGTTCCGGTCGGCGTTAGCCCCGCACTTGACCTCGAACTCGCCGTGGGAGACCCCCTCCCAGGGCTCGGGGACATAGACCAGGGTAAAGCCGTCTACGCCCTTCTTGGGGTCCATGTTGCAGACGACACAGTTGAGGTCGGCGATGCCGGCATTGGATGCCCACAGCTTGTTGCCGTTTATCACCCACTCGTTGCCCTTAAGCTCGGCCTTTACCTTTACCGTCCGGCCCTCGTTCATCGGGTTCTCGATATCACAGGCGGAGTCGTCTTCACTGAAATTCATGCAGGCGACGGTCAGCTTGTTGCCGGTGAACTTGGGGGCGAATTCATCGAAGACGGCTTTGCCCCAGGCCTTCCCCGTCGGCGATGGTGATAAATAGGCCAGCAGAGCTGGTACCAACCCCCAGTCGGTGCAGGCGCTGTGGAGGCTTATGCCGTAGTCGGCGCGGGAAAGCTGCTCCTGTATCAGGGCATCCCCGACCATGGAAAGCTGCTGGTTGCCACCGTAGTCTTGGGGTATCTTGTTCTTCTGGTAGCCCAGGCCTACCTGTAGCTTCTTCAGGATGGGGGTAATCACCTTTTCGTGGGTGACGTCATCGTCAATCTTGTCCCGGACCGGCATAATCTCCTTGTCGACAAAGTCGGCCAGAGTCTTCTGCATCATCCGCAGCTCTTCATTGACGAAGCACTCCGGGTACTGCAATTTGTACCATTGACTGGACTGGTCTAACATTTTCCCTCCTTTAACTATTTAATTAATTTGAGACTATTAATATATTTCTTCGCCATACAGGATGTGGGAGTCCTTCAGCATCGGCATTAGTTTAGCCATTAAGTCCTGGAATTCCTGTGTCGTTTTACCCTTCTGGTTGAATTCATCCATATCGTCCACATGCACGATGCCGATATAATTAAAGGGAGCTTTTCCTGTCAAAGCTCCCTTTATTCTAACCAGTTCGTACTTCCTGACCGAGGGCAGGCTCTCCAGTATAGGGCCTTTCTCATTGGTAACAAAAGCCAGGTACTGTTCATCGGTCACATGCTCGGCCAGGTTGTAGAGAATAATCTCTTTGGCCATTTTGACGTCCTTTCTCAAGGTTACGTTTGTTGGGGAATACGACTGACTGACCCGCCCAAATGTTACTACAAATAGTCAGGTTTGGCAATACTAAGATTTACTATGGTAAAACAGATATAAACTCTGGTTGGACGCCAAATCAGTGGGGAAGCTAAAGCTATGGTGGGCGGTACAGGACTTGAACCTGTGACCTCTTGCGTGTGAAGCAAGCGCTCTAACCACTGAGCTAACCGCCCCGAACCTGTCTATTTTAACCCCAAAAATCGGCTTTGTAAACACAGCCATCCTAGCAATCAGCTTTATGCCATTAACAAAAGTTTTTCGTATTTATATGCATAGTTAGTGCATAGCTATTGCATACTTAATGCATCAATGATATAATAGCCCAAATAGTTCAGTCAAGAGATGAACGGAAACCTGCAGCAAATCAGGCAAACCAGGGTCCTGTCCCGCAAGGAGCTGGCGCGACAGTCTAATGTTGACGAAAGCACCATCTATCGGGCGGAGCACGGACAGACCAAACTGAGGCCGAGCACGGTCAGGAAACTGGCTCAGGCGCTCGATGTGCCCCCCAACCAGCTAATAAGCAAACAAGGTAGGTTCAGCCTGTGACCATTAAATCAGAGGCAAAACAAACCACCCCTCCCTCCAAGAAGGCCAAGACTAAGCTCTGCGTCATCTTCCCCGCCCGCAACGAGGCCGAGACGATAGTCCGGTGCGTCGCAACCGCCCAAAAAAGTCAATATGAACCGGAAATACTGGTCGTCGACGGCAACTCCTCGGATAAAACCAGGGCCGAGGCCAAGAGCGCCGGCGCCACCTTAGTCAAACAGAGCCGCAACCTCTTCCCGGCTAAAGGCGTGGCGATGAAGGACGGGGTCAAGGAAGCATTAAGTCGGGGGGCGGACTACATCATGTTCCTGGATGCCGATATTACCAACCTGACGCCCAAGTGGATTGACCTCCTGGCCAAGCCGGTGATGGAAAAAGCCTGCGATATGTCCCGCGGTTACTACCAGAGAGCCTACTACGACGGCGCCGTTACCAAGCTGGTGGCTAAACCGCTTTCCCGGGTCTTCTTCCCCGAGATTGCCCACTTTAACCAGCCCCTCTCCGGCGAAATATGCGCCACCGCCGAACTCTTCCGCAAGCTATCTAAAAGCCGCGACTGGCCCAACGGCTGGGGGGTGGATATCTGGCTGCTCATAGAATCGGCCATGAACGACTACCTTATCGCTGAGGTCTATCTGGGAACAAAGGTGCACACCTCACGAAACGACTACCAGAACGACGTCACCATGCTGAGCAAGATGGCAGAACAGGTCTCGCTGACCACCTTCAAGGAAGCTATAAAATTCAAGCGGGTCGATAACCTGAAAAGAATTCGCCTCTAACCGCTGGTCTATACCCCACCCCCCAAACAGGCGATTGACAGCAGATATAACGAAGCCTATTATTAGAAATAAATCTCGGGGCAAAAGCCCCGGACACTAAAAATGAAACTTAGTAAAATCGGCCCTATCCTGGCGTTAAGCATTATCCTTACCCTGCTGGTGCCCCTATCGGCCACCCCCGTCCATGCCACTGGCGAGTATATCTTCATCTACCCCAACGAAGGCAAAATCGGCGACTACCTTGAAGTCCTTGGCTCCAACTACAATGGCAACGACGTAGTCAATATCTATATCTCCAGCACTAAAGCCGAAAAGGGTGATGAAATCGGCGACAAAGTCACCGCCTACGAACAGGTATTAATAGCCTATACCGACGCGGAAGGTTTCTTCGACCGCACTTACGCCTTCTTTTTGCCCGATGCCCTTACCGACGGCGAAGATATAGAAGATGTGCATGGCGGCGATTATTATATCTACGCCACCTATTACCGCAGCCCCAATATAGTAGCCATTGCCAAATTTATCGTAATTGGTGCTGAAATCAGCCTGGACACTGAAGAAGGCATCGTCGGCACCGAGGTCGAGATTAGCGGCCAGGGTCTCCGCTCCAATCAGCAAATCACCATCAACTACGACGGGGATGATATTGACATAGCCGCTGGCGATATCCAGACCGATAAAAACGGCGATTTCACCTGCACCATTATTATCCCCGAGAGCTCGGCTGGCAGCCACATCATAAGCGCCATCGACGAATCGGGCAACACCCCCGAGGCCGAGTTCACCATAACCCCCCTCATAACCATCAACCCGACCGAGCAGATAACCGGTGGCAACGTGCAGATCAGCGGCATGGGCTTCGCCAGGAGGGAAGCCATAACCATCACCATTGACGGCGAAGAGGTCGAAACCACCCCCCCCCTCCCGAATACCGACCATGATGGCAACTTTGAGGGCATCTTCCTGGTACCCTTTAGTGGTAGCTATGGCACCAGGACAGTAAAAGCCAGTGACGACAGCTCTAACGAAGCCGAGGCGCAACTGGCTATCCGGGGCGGCATAACGGTAAGCCCCACCACCAATCCTGCCTCGCCCGGCCATGCTGGTATGGAGCTTATCATCCTTGGCGCTGGTTTCACCGCCGGGGACATGGTGACCGTAACCTACAGTAATAATGACGAGACCATACCGGTAGCAACTATCGCCGCCGACAGCGGCACCATCTGGCTGGAATTTATCGTCCCACCCAGCCTGGCCGGAAGCCATGATATAACCGCCACCGATGGCACCAGCACAGCAACCGCCGCCTTTCTTATGGAATCGCAAGCCCCACCCACACCCACGCCGCTCACACCAAAGGTCGCCGGCACCGCCGGGGCAGCCGCCTACTTTGATTGGAGCGATGTTAGCGACGACAGCAGTGTCAGCTACACCCTTCAGCTTGCCGTCGACGTCGATTTCAACGCCGTCTTTCTGGAGAAAGCAGGTCTAGCCGCGTCAGAATATACGCTAACCGAAGAGGAAAAACTGGAACCGGTTGAGGAAGAAGCCTCCTACTACTGGAGGGTTAAAACGGTAGACGGCGCCTCCAATGAGAGCGGCTGGACACATCCCCGACTGTTCTACGTCGGCTTTTCCTTGTCTTCAGTGCCGGTCTGGGCGTTTTATGTCCTCGGCGTTGTCGCCGCCACGGTGCTCGTCATGCTCGGCTACTGGCTGCTGAAAAAGAGAGTCAAAAGCAAAAGAACCATCTGAACCAGACGTCCGCCTTACACCTTCAACCTGACCTGAATCTCGTCGCCTTCTTCACCCACCTCCTCCACAACGGGCATCTTCTCCAGGATATCAAGCAAAGGGAGAGGCTCTTCGGCGGAGACGGCAACCTGGCTGCCCCCACAGTATAAGAGACGGGCAAAAACCTGGTCAATCTAGGACTTTCTTCCTATGACTATTCGCTCCCCCAATTAACCCATTTGGGTGATTGTGCGACTAAGTATGATAAGATATAGTAGTTGGTGTAAGGTTAAGGTAGTCTGAGAGAGGATGATTGGGAGGGCAACCTGAGGGAGGAGGATAAACTATGGCTAACTCTAGACGAATAGAACCTATGCTAACGACAAGCGACGTCGCTCGTATGCTCAACGTACATATCAACACCGTGAGACGCTGGAGCAATCAGGGAACGCTAAAGACCTACCGCATCGGGGCCAGGGGTGACCGCAGGTTCCGGCGTGAGGATATTGACAGCTTTCTCTCACCAGAAGCGAGCGTAGGGGGAAATGGGGAGAGCACCTCCACCGAAAAACCGAGCTCCATAAACAGCAACAAGGTATTAGCTAACTACTAAACGCAAGGCTTAATTAAGGAGGTGAGCGAGTGGATAAGACCAAGGTAATGGTAATCGACGAGCAAGAGTTCTTTCGGGCTGGCGTGCGCCAGTTGCTTTCTAAGCAACCCGACATGGAAGTAGTCGAATACGACCCCTCTAAAGACCCGTTCGAGCTAATCGAAGCCAATCTCCCCGATGTCGCCCTACTAGGCTCCGACCTAGCATCCCTCAGCGGGCTGGAACTGGGCCGGAAAATCACCCGGCTCTACCCCAACACCAAGGTAATAATGTTGAGCCCCAACCCCAATGACGAGGAGCTCTTCGAGATTATCAAAACCGCCGCCGTGGCTTGCCTCAACAAAAAGGCTTCCGCCGAAGATCTGGTGGGCACAATACGCCGCGCCAAGAATGGTGAATACCCTATTAATGAAAGCCTGGGTCGCCCCACGGTCGCCAAGCAGGTACTAAAACAATTCCAGGACATAGCCTCGATAGGCAAGGCTATGGAAGCTGTAGCCGCCCCCCTCACCAAAAGGGAGGCACAGATTCTGAACTACATTGCCCAAGGCAACTCCAATAAGCAAATCGCTTACATACTCGACATCAGCGAACAGACCATAAAGAACCACGTCAGCTCCATCCTGCGCAAACTAAACGCCAACGATAGAGCTCACGCGGTTGCCCTGGCCATGCGCAACGGCTGGCTCCTGGCCGAGGACAAGTCGTAGCCGTTTCTAAAATCAAGGGGGTAACAAAATGCAGCAGTCAACTATCAGCCCAACATCGAAGTCCCAGCTTAAAGCATATCTGGCAAAGCGGGGATATGAAATAACCGAGGGAGCTAAACTCACGGGAAAATCGGGGGTAGAGCATACCTTCGATATACTGGCTTATACCGAAACCGACGGAGTTAAGCGCTCACTGGGCATAGACTTTATGAGCGGCGAAAAAGAGATAAGTATGGAACAGGTCGTTGTCTTCGATAGCAAAGCCTACGAAACCGATATCGACGACAAGGTCATCGTGGTATCGCCGGGAATCAGCCCCCAAGCGCAGGAATTCGCCCAGCAGCAAGGGATAAAGGTCGTCGACGACAGTAAGAAAGACGCCCTCAAGGCTGTGCTGGGTAAAGAAAAGCCCAAGGCTCCTCAAACCAAGTCCGATAAACAACCATTAAGTCAGACTGTTCAACCCGAAGCCATGCAATCAATCCCCGAGGTGATGGCGAGAAGGTACAATGCCATACCCGTGGCTGTATCGGGCAACACGCTGGAAATAGCCATGGCGGACCCCACCGACATCTTTGCCCTCGAAGCCTTCTCCGCCCTGTGCCGGATGAGGATTAAACCCGTAGCCGCCGACGCCAGAGAAATCAGGGAAGCTATAGACTTCAACTACAAGGGCTACGGCGAGATTGAAAAGCAGATTTCCCGCGTCACCATCCCCAGTGATGTGACCGAGGAAAGGCTGGCTATTACCGCCGATACCGACGCACCCCTGGCGCAAGCCCTCAACCTTATCGTCGAAGAAGCGATCAAAGCCCGCGCCTCCGATATCCATATAGAGCCTGAAGAAGATAGATTAAGGGTGCGCTACCGCATTGACGGCACCCTTCAAGATATGATGTCCCTACCGCTTAACATACATCTAGCCCTCGTTTCCCGAATAAAAATCCTTTCCGACCTGAACATTGCCGACCGCCACCGCCCCCAGGACGGACAGTTCACCGCCCAGGCTAAAGGGCGGGAGATAGATATCAGGGTAGCCACCGCTCCCACCGTTCACGGGGAGATGGCTGAGCTGCGCCTCCTGGACAAATCGGTGGCTACGCTGGGACTGGCCGAGCTCGGCTTGTTACCCGATAGCCTGGAAACATACGAGAATATGCTCAAGGTTCCTTACGGCATGATTATAACCAGCGGCCCCACCGGCGCCGGCAAAACCACCACCATGTATGCTTCAATCAACTCCCTTGACTGCCTGGAAAGGAACATTATTACTATTGAAGACCCGGCGGAATACCGCTTTAAGGATATCAACCAGATTCAGGTCAATCCCCAGGCCGGCATCACCTTTGCCACCGGCTTGAGGAGTATACTCCGTCTCGACCCCGATATAATCATGGTCGGCGAGATACGCGATGCCGAAACCGCCAACATAGCGATCCAGGCCGCCCTGACCGGCCACCTGATGCTATCTTCACTCCATGCCAGCGACTCCACCGGCGTTCTATCCCGGCTCACTGACCTGGGTATAGAACCCTTCCTGACAGCCTCGGCGGTTATCGGCGTCGTCGCCCAGCGCATGGTGCGCCGCATCTGCCCCGATTGCAGCCACATGATAGAGGCTCCGATGATAGAGCAGATATCCTACGAAAAAGAAACGGGGGAGAAAAGGACCGAATTCAACTACGGTACCGGCTGCAAGTCATGTGCCTACACCGGCTATCGGGGCAGAATCGGTATCTTCGAGATTCTAACCATGAGCGATGCCATCAGAACGATGATCGTCAACCGCGCCAGCAGCAGCCAGATTCGGGCGCAGGCGCTTAAAGAAGGTATGGTAACCATGATGAACGACGGCATGCGCAAGGTAAAGGAGGGTATTACCACTCCCTCCGAGGTGCTGCGTAATGCCTACTCCACAGGCTAGCAGGGAGATATAAATGGAATTTCAATATGTAGCCTATACCGAAGACAAAAGACTGGTCAAAGGCAAACTTTCGGCTACCAACGAAGAAGCCGCGCTCAACCTGCTCAGCTACGGCGGCTACCAGACAGTTAGCCTTAAGGAAATAGTCCCCTTCTTCAACCTGCAGAAGATGGCGGCTCGCTTCAGTCGGGTAAAGCCGAGAGAAATAATAATGTTCTCCCGCCAGCTAGCCCTGCTCCTTGAATCGGGCACTGATATCGTCACCTCTCTGGAGCTCTTACAAAGCCAGGTAACCAATCACACCTTGAAGGTAGTGTTGGGTGAAGTCGCCTCCGACATTCGCGGGGGCAGCTCGCTATCGGCCGCTTTAGGCAAACACCCGCGGGCATTCCCCGAACTATACTCCCGCACCCTGGCCGCGGGCGAACAGGCGGGCAACCTGGAGGTAGTGCTCCGGCAGATGGCTGAATACCTGGAGAGGGGGGCGACCACCGAGAAGAAGATTAAAAACGCCCTCACCTACCCTGTTATCGTCGCCATCGTTGCCTTTGTCGTCATAACCGTACTCATCACCTTTGTCCTACCCGCCTTTACCGGCCTCTACCGCTCCCTCGGCGCCGACCTGCCGATGACAACGCAACTACTCATCAGCTTATCGGAATTTCTTATCGATTACGGGGTCTATCTCCTGCTGGGGATAGTAGCCCTGGCTGTTGTCGCCTTTTTCTATATCAAAACACCCACCGGCAAATACCAGCTCGATAAGCTAATGCTCACCGTACCCGTAATCGGGCGCATTAACCTCTTAAGCGAACTCGCTCGCTGTTGCCGCACCATATCCCTGCTCTTTAAGGTCGGCTTACCTCTACCCGAGGTAATGTCGCAGGCTATCCACGGCACCAACAACAAGGTCCTCGTCAAAGCACTAACCGAGGTCCAACAGGAGCTGATTAGAGGCGAAGGCTTATCCAAACCTATGGCTAAGAGAAATATATTCCTACCCCTCATGGTACAGATGGTCGGCGTCGGCGAAGAAACCGGCCACCTTGATACCACGCTGGCCACGGTAGCTCAGACCTATGAAGTCGAGGCTGACGACAGGACCACCTCGGCGGTGGGGCTCATCCAGCCCGCCATAACCGTCATCATAGGCGTAGTCATCGCCTTCATCGCCATATCGCTGGTCTCAGCCATGTATTCTATCTACGGGCAGGTGAACTTCTAGATGATAAAGCGGCTAAGAAAGCAAAGAGGCTTCGGCCTGGTCGAGGTGATAATAGCCTTAGGCTTGCTGGGTATAATCGGCATCGCCTTTCTGGGCGCGCTGGCCACTTCATCCAGCGCTGTCATGATATCCGACGAGCGGGCAACCGCCGAAAGCCTGGCCCGAAGCGAAATGGAATATGTTAAGAGTCAGGAATACAGCAGCACTCCCTGGTCTTACGAGCTGCCTTCCGGGACATCGCCTACCGGGCAGTTCCCCGAATGGTGGGACCCCGACCACACCCTCCCCCTTGGCTATGAAAACTACACCGCCACCGCCGAAGTTGAGTGGCTCGACCCCACGGGTGATGGCGGCAATAACGACGATGGATTGCAAAAGATAACCATAACCGTAACCTTCGTTCCTGAAGAGAAAACGGTAATCATACTGGAGGGCTACAAGACAGGTTGATGATGAAACGGATAAAATCGATAATAAAAGGCCAGGTTGGGCTCACCCTCATCGAGCTGATGATAGCCCTGGCTATCACCGGCATCATCACGAGCACCGCCACTATGATTACCTTCCAGGTGTTTGATGGGGAAGCCCGCGCCAACAACCACCTGGACGCCATAAGCCTGGTGCAAAATGCCGGGCGCGAGATCAGCCGGGATGCCGGCATGGCTCAAGCTGCGGTGTGGACCGAAGAAGACTTCCCCCTCACCCTGACCTGGACCAACTGGGAAGACGACACGACCCACCAGGTTGTTTACAGCATAGAAGCTAATGAACTCAAGCGAGACCATTATATTGATGGCGGCCTGAACGACTCCCATATCTTCGAACACGTTAATTGTGAACGCATCCCTAACGATGACCCTGAAGATACCAAGCTTAATTTTAAGCTGACCGCCACCGTCGGAGTCGGCTCGCAGCAGATAATCGAACAAAGGGTATATAGCATCACTCCCAGACCCAGCATTTAAGAGACGGATAGTAGTAAGATGATGAAAAAGATACTGAAAAAACTGTTAAGAACCGAGAAAGGGCAGGCACTGCCGATGGTCTTGATTTTGATAGCGGTGGGTGGTCTTATTCTGGCCCCCCTCCTCTCCTATACCAGCTCGGGGCTTAAAGTCGGCAAGACCTATGAGAGGCTAGCTGACGAATTCTATGCCGCCGACGCCGGAATCGAAGATGGCTTATGGCAGATAAAATATAACCATCTAAACGACGTTATCGGAACTTACCAGCGCTATGAATACGGTACCGAATACACATACCCCCCATCCTATCCTATTGAGGTAAATGACACAGAGGTAACCGTTAAGATAAAAAATATCTGGATTCCCAAGGATATACCCGCCCCCGAATATGATGACGCCGAGGATCTTATAGGAGCCGGCAAACTGATAATTGCCGGCGGTGTCTCCGCCGAGCTGACCCAACAGGTCAAGATATACTATTATAAAGATGATGGCGACGCCACCCTCCTTGTCAACGAAATCGGAATATGGCTGCCGCCTGGCTTCAGCTATAATCCGGCAGGTGAGTGTACCCTGGAAACCTGGCTCGATGCCAACCCTGACGCGGACTACACCCGGGAATCCACCCCCCACAAAGGTGGCGAAGCTATCGTCTGGACTTTTACCGAACTCCTCCCCTTTAGCAGCCTCCCCGGGGTCAACGAGATGGACACTCCGATGACGTGCTCCTTCACCTTCCTCTTCCTTCCCGACGACCCCGCATCGGAGCGGATCCCCGAAGCGGTCTCCTGGATAACTACCACCGGCGTTGACGACATTCGCTTTACCTGGGATGCCGATGTCAGGGTGTTTCGCATTAATTCCCAGGCGGGCGGCACCACCATCAACGCCTATGCCATCAAGAGCGATTTGCGGCAACTGGTCTCCGGCACAAGCGGAGACTACCGTGCCATAGGCAACACCCTGATGCTAAACCTG
>CAZPLG010000029.1:0-13131 GCA_964587415.1 uncultured Dehalococcoidales bacterium
TTTTAGCTCGGGCAGGTGCATATAGTCGATGAGCAGCGACTCCGGGGAGGGTGAAAGCCGCTCTATGGCCTGTTTCATGGCAAAGCGAGTGGCTTTAATGATGCCCTGGCTATCCACCAGGGAATGAGGAGCCTCCCCGATGCTGACAGCAATAGCTACCTCCTGGATATGGCAATAGAGCAACTCGCGTCTAGCGGGAGTGAGCAGTTTGCTGTCCCTCACCCCATCGAGTTGAGCGGCATCTAAAGGAGCGGGCAGGATGACAGCGGCGGCGACCACCGGCCCTGCCAGTGCCCCCCGCCCCACCTCATCGACGCCGGCGATGAGGCGATAGCCCTGCGCCGCCAGCTGCTCCTCTTCAATAAATGATGGCATCTATTATACCCCCACCCAGAACTTCATCGCCCTGATAGAAGACCACCGATTGCCCCGGTGCCATCGCCGACTGTGGCTCGGCAAAGCGTACTTCAACCCCATCGTCTCCGGGATAGAGTTCGGCGGCGGCTTCGGGCGCTTTATAGCGAATCTTGGCTGTTACCTCCATCGGCTCTGGCGGAGACTTACCCGAAACCCAGCTCAGTTGGCGGGCAACTAGCACATTATGTAAAGCCTGTTCCCTACTTCCCACCGTGATTCTATTGCTCTCCGCATCTATTTTAAGCACGTAAAGCGGCTCGTCCGAACTAAGCCCCAGACCCTGTCTCTGGCCTATCGTATAGAGGGCTAAACCCCCGTGTTTACCTAAAACCTTACCGTTTATGTCAACTATTTTCCCTGCTTTGAGGGGCACATGCCCGGCGATAAATGACCGGTAATCGTTATCTGGAATAAAGCAAACGTCCTGGCTGTCGTGATGCCCGCTGGCAGGTAAATCCAGCTCCCTTGCCATGCTCCTGACCCTTTCCTTGGTCAATTCGCCCAGCGGCAGGAGCAAATGTCGCAGTTGTTCCTGCCCTAAACTATACAGAAAGTAGGACTGGTCTTTGGTTATGTCAACCGCTTTCTTCAGTTTATAGCCCTCCTGGGTAGCCTCAACACAGGCGTAATGCCCCGTGGCTAAATACTCCGCCCCTGTCTCCAGCGCCCTCTCCAGGACAATGTCGAACTTTATATATTGATTGCAGGCCACGCAGGGATTGGGTGTCCGCCCCCGACCATACTCCTGGCAGAAGTATTCGACGACCAGTTGCTTAAACTCCCTCTCCAGGTTTAGCTTATAAAGCGGTACATCCAGTAGCTTACAGGTGCGCTCCAAATCGGCCAGGTTATTAGACATAATGTCCGCTCCCAACCTCATATGGATGCCGCTGACCTCATAACCGGCCTGCTTCAGCAGTGCCGCCGCCACCGACGAGTCCACTCCCCCACTCATGGCTACGGCAACCCGCTTCCGTTTCATCCTCAGCCCCCCTCGGTAAGAAAAGCCCAAACGTCTTCACTGAACTGACGGCTGTTACTGAACATGGTATTGTGCCCGAATCCTTCATAGAGAACCAGACTGGCATTGGCTATCCCCTCTGCCGTCTCAGCAATGGGGTAGAAGTAGTCTTCGGCGCCGCCGATGACCAGGGTGGGCATTTTGATATCGGCCAACCGCCTCATGAAGTCGTGCTTGTCCTCGGCTTCGATTTCCACCAGCCCGTCCGAGGGGTCTTTGGGCGCGCCCATAGCGCCGAAAAGCCACATCAGGCACTTAAAAAGGTGCTTCTTAAAGCCTCTGGAATAGATACCGGTGGACAGCATAGCGTAGGCCGCCCGCCACTTGCGCTGGCGCGCCAGGTCAGCCATACGCCTCTGTAATTCCGCGCCTCGTTCCGTCAGGCGATAGCCGGACAAAGCCAGTACCAGGCGGCGGACAAGCTCCGGATGGTCGATAGCGAAGTACTGCGCTATGGCCCCTCCCGTCGATACCCCCATTACATCAACAGGCGCGCCTATCTCCTCCCTTATCATAACGGCGTAGTCGTTGGACATATCACGCAGCGAATAGCCCTCAGGCAGTCCCGCCTTCCGGCTCACCATATAGACGGTGAAGTCCCGGGCCAGCTGCTTAAAATTGTTGCTCGTCATTCGCAGCATAAAGCCCGACGGCGGCTTGTGGTCGAAGTCCAGCCCCCCGAAGACAACCAGCTTACGGGAGCTGTTGCCCATACGCACGTACGGCAGTCCGTTCTGGGAATACCCCGTCTCTAGCTCGGTCTTTGCCATCGAGCACCTCTCGTATCGCTATAGAGAATCGTTAGTGGAACAATATGGTAGTTTTTAATCTCGGGAAAGCAGTCGGCTCACCCGCGGCCAGATAATCTCGGCTATTTTAGCTCTGGACTGGCTGGCGTCCACCACCAGCCATCGCTGCGGCTCGTCAGCCGCCAGCTTAAGGTAGCCCTCCCTTACCCTGCGGTGGAAGGCTATTGCTTCCTGCTCGAAGCGGTCCCGTTTATCCGTTCCCTTGCGGGCAAAACACACCTCAACCGGTGCATCCAGGAGCACGGTCAGGCCGGGTGTCAAGCCCTGGGTAGCCGAACGATTTACCGCCTTTACCATGGCTAAGTCCAGCCCCCGCCCGTAGCCCTGATAGACGGTAGTGGAATCGGCATAGCGGTCGCTGATAACCACCTTGCCGCTTTTCAAGGCAGGCTGGATGACCTCAGCTACCAGTTGGGCACGGGAGGCGTTAAACAGCATCAGCTCGGTCAGCGGTGATATATCGGTATCCTGCGCCCATTTCAGCCAGCGACTTATTCTCCGTCCGAAGGGGGTGCCGCCGGGCTCGTGGGTCAGCAGTACGGGGACAGCCATCTTGGATAGCTTTCGGTACATGGCTTTAGCCTGGACGCTCTTGCCACCCCCCTCCCCTCCCTCAAAGGTAATAAATAGGGACATTTAGTGCCTCTCCTTCGGGTCTTTATTTCCGCAGTTCGGCATACAGGGGGTCTATCTTAATAGCTTTTGAGTAAGAATCCTCCGCGGCGTAATTCTTCCCCATTATTTCCAGGACTACCCCCTTGTTATACCAGGCATCGGCATTTTGCGGGTCCAGCTCGAGGGCTTTATTAAAAGCATCCAGCGCTTCCTCATACCTTTTAAGCATAGCCAGGGCGCTCCCCCGGTTATGACGAGCCGCCGCATCTTGCGGGTTTATCTCAACGGCTTTATCAAAAGCGTCCAGCGCTTCCTCATACCTTTCCAGCTCTTTAAGAAGCATCCCTTTGTTATACCAGGCAGTGGAGTCTCGTGGGCTTATTTCAAGAGCGGCGTCATAGATATCCAGCGCTTCCTCATACCTGCCCAGTTGCTTAAGGACATCCCCTTTGTTACACCAGGCATTGGCATCTTGCGGATTTATCCCCGTGGCTTTAATAAAAGCTTCCAGTGCTTCTTCATACTTGCCCAGCTTGCTCAGAACGACTCCTTTGTTGTGCCAGGCTCCGTCAAATTGCGGGTCTATCTCAACAGCCTTGCTATAAGCATCCAGGGCTTCTTCATATTCGCCAAGCGTGGTCAAGGCAACACCCTTTTTATTCCACTCCTCGGCTGTCATCTTATCTTCCATTGGCTACCCCTCAACCCTTATAAATCCTCACCCTCCGGTTCGGGTCCTTGCCTGTGCTCTGCGAAGCCAGTTGGCTGCGCTGGGCGAGCAGGTGTTGAAGTCTCCGTATATAGGCGCTCTGCGGACTGAGTTCTACCACCCCCTGCCCATCCCTCACCCGTCCGACGGCTTCTTCAGCTTCACCGAGGGCAAGCTTAAGCCTGTTTTGCTTCTCGGCTCCGGCCTTGGGATAGACGGTATCCAGCAGTTGCCTGATTTGAGCCGGTGTGTTGCTCCTGAGGACGTAGATAGGCAGCTTTAAGGCTTCGGCGTCGCTGACCTTTTGCGGTTTGCGCCGATAGTAGGCTTTAGAGATGACAAACAGGTCGGCTTCCTTTAAGTTCCCCACGACCTCGGGGCTTAAACGCATATCCTTAGCTACCTGTTCTATTCGCCCCCGATTCACCCCGAAGAGGTAGAGCTTGGGCATAGCTTTGCTGGCGACTTGCGCTTTGATGGGAATAGGTCTTTCCCTGGCCGCTGGCTCCTCTTTTCGGCTTTTAACCTTCCCCGACTCGTCGAGCCAGCGCACCTCGGCAGCTATAGGCGTGCCCCGCAGCAGGACGTCAACCGCCTCACCGACATCGGGGTGAATAGCCACCTTGTCCCAATCCTGTATCTCAACCACGATATCGAAAGTGGGCGCTGACGTCCGCTCTAATATGGACTTCTGGGTGCCCCTGCGCTTGGCTTCTTCATCGCCCAGCGTCACCGACTGAATACCGCCGATGAGGTCGGCCAGGGTGGGGTTCATCATCAGGTTCTCCAGCGTATTGCCGTGAGCCGTGCCCACCAGTTGCACCCCCCGTTCGGCGATAGTCCGCGCCGCCCGGGCTTCAAGCTCGGTGCCGATTTCATCGATGACGATTACCTCGGGCATGTGGTTCTCCACGGCTTCAATCATCACCGCGTGCTGCATGGTGGGCGTGGTTACCTGCATCCGTCGCGCGTGTCCGATGGCGGGGTGGGGAATATCGCCGTCGCCGGCAATCTCGTTGGAGGTATCCACGATGATGACCCGCTTTTTCATGTCGTCGGCAAGCACGCGGGCTACCTCGCGCAGCATGGTGGTCTTGCCCACCCCCGGCCGCCCCAAAAGAAGGACGCCTTTGCCCGATTGAATAAGGTCTTCGATAACCTTTATCGTGCCGAAAACAGCCCGGCCCACGCGGCAGGTCAGCCCGATAATGCGCCCCTTGCGGTTGCGGATGGCTGAGATACGGTGCAGCGTGCGCTCGATGCCGGCGCGGTTATCATCGCCGAAGCTGCTCACCCGCGAGGCTACATAGTCGATGGCTTCTTCATCGACCTCTTTCGAGCCGAGGACTACCTCCCGCCTTAAGAAACGGGCTTGTGGGGTTCGCCCCAGGTCGAGGACTACCTCCAGAAGCTCACTGATGTCCTTCTGTCGGCGCAGCGACTGACGTATATGTGACGGTAGAATGTCAACCATCGCCTCCAGGTCGTCGGTGATTACCTTCTGCAAGATGCCTCCTTAAAGACTCACTTGCGTCCCGCCACAATTTCCAGAAAATACTGGTGGAATCTCAGGTCGTCGGTCAGTTCGGGATGAAAAGCCGAAACGAGCAGCTTGCCCTGACGGGCGGCGACAACGGTGCCGTCGGCTAACCGGGCTAGTATCTCTACCTTGCCGTTTACCCGCTCGATTAACGGAGCGCGGATAAAGACGGCGGGAAAGAGCTTTTCCCCCAGCACCGGTATGGAAAGCTCGGTCTCGAAGCTATCTACTTGTCGGCCGAAGGCGTTGCGCCTAACGATTATGTCCATCACCCCCAGAGGAGTTACATCCTGGTCGGAATTCTTAGTCGAAAGCAGTATCATGCCCGCGCAGGTGCCGAATACGGGCATTCCGTTCTGAGCGAGGCGTTTTATCTCCTCGGCCAGGTTAGAGCCAAGCATCAGCTTACTGATGGCGGTGCTCTCCCCGCCGGGAATAATAAGCCCGTCCAGGCCGTTAAGTTGCGGAGCCAGTCGGACGGGCAAAGCCTCTACCTTCAGTTGGCTTAATGCAGCTATGTGTTCAATAAAGGCTCCCTGCGAGGCAAGGACGCCAATTCTCATATTACCATCCTCGTTGTGCCAGCAGTTCTTCGGTGGGAATTTGCTTTATATCTAATCCGGGCATGGCTTCTCCCAGATTCTTGGAAACCTCGGCGATGATTTTGGGGTCCTGATAGTGGGTGGTAGCCTCGACGACGGCTTTGGCTCTGACCTCGGGGTCGCTGGACTTGAAGATGCCCGAGCCGACGAAAACGCCGTCGGCGCCCAGCTGCATCATCAGGGCGGCATCGGCCGGTGTCGCCACCCCACCGGCGGCAAAGTTGACCACGGGCAGCTTACCTAGCTTATGTACCTCGGCAACCAGCTCGAAGGGGGCTTGCAACTCCTTAGCCGCCGCCATCAGCTCGTCCTGAGGGGTGTTCACCAGCTTACGGATACCGTCCATTACCGCCCGCATATGCCTCACCGCCTCGACGATATTACCGCTGCCGGCCTCGCCCTTGGTGCGAATCATAGCCGCCCCCTCCCCGATTCTCCTTAATGCCTCCCCCAAATCGCGGCAACCGCAGACGAAGGGGACCTTAAAATCGTGCTTCCAGACGTGATGGCTTTCGTCAGCCGGGGTGAGCACCTCGGACTCGTCTATATAGTCAACGCCCAGGGCTTCGAGTGCCTGAGCCTCGACAAAGTGCCCGATACGGCACTTAGCCATCACCGGGATGGAGACCGCCTTCATAATAGCCTCAATGACGGTGGGGTCAGCCATACGGGCCACGCCTCCGGCAGCACGAATGTCGGCGGGCACTCTCTCCAGCGCCATAACGGCGCAGGCGCCCGCTTCCTGGGCAATACGGGCGTGCTCCGGGGTAACCACGTCCATAATCACCCCGCCTTTGAGCATCTGAGCCAGACCCGTCTTGACCTTCCAAGTTCCGGTTTCCATACCTTTATCCTTACTCTGGTTTTGACTCTTCATAGTCGTATTTTACTCTTGTTTGATTTTTTTATCAATCTAGAGCGGCCTCTTCCCCGGCACACCGGGGCGGCGGGGATATTGCTCGGGCGTCGGAGCTATTTTATCGATTACAATTAGGCAGCGCTCGTCGGCGAACTCTTCAATTTCAATCCTTTTTGTCTCTCGCAACCTACCCCCCAACGTAGAAATTGCTTTATCGGCACTACTAACCTCAGCGTCAACGCTCCCCTTCTTCTGGGCAATAAAGCTGCCGCCTACAGCACAAAAGGGTATTGTCAATTCCACCAGCGTCGGCAGCGGAGCCACCGCCCGCGAAAGCACAAGGTTAAAATGCTCCCGATACCGGGGCACATGGGCGACTTCTTCCGCCCGCCCGACTACTATTTCAACGTCGTTTAATCCCAGCTTCTGCGTGATGTTATGTAAAAAGGACACCTTCTTAGCCGTAGCCTCCAGCAAGACCAGCTTTATATCGGGGAAAGCAATCTTGAGCGGTATTCCGGGCATGCCCGCGCCCGTGCCGACATCAATAACGCTATTGCCTCTGGCTGGCTGCCAAGCCAGGCTCACGGTCAGGGAATCGAGGAAGTGCTTTAGCTGCACCTCTTCGTAGTCAGTGATAGCGGTCAGGTTTATCTGCCGGTTCCAGTCCACCAGTTCGTGATAATAGATATCGAACTGCTTGAGTTGTCCCGAGTTAAGTTCCAACCCCAGCTTCTTCGCACCAGCCTCAAGTTTTTCCATACACGAATTATACCACCAACAATCTTTTGCATTTCAGCACTCTTTATGCTATATTTTCTACATAGAGATTAATTAAATAGTTCCGCTAGGGGTGCTATAAAAGGCTGAGAGGCGATTAGCGCCAACCCTATGAACCTGATCTCGGTAATACGAGCGGAGGGAAGCAGCAATGAAAGAGACCAAGGGTTTAGTTTGACCGCTTAAAAACCCTTGGTTTTATTGTTTTCTGGGAGGAGGCAGCTATGACACAACTAGAACTGGCTAGAGAAGGCAAGATTTCCCCGCAGATGAGCCTGGTAGCCAAGAACGAAGGAGTGGAGGCGGAGGTCATTCGGCGGGGGGTGGCTGAGGGCACAATCGTCATTCCAGCCAATATCAACCATAAAAACCTCGTCCCCGGCGGCATCGGGCAGGGAATCAAGACCAAGGTCAACGCCAATATCGGCACTTCATCCGACTTCGGCGATATGGACACCGAGCTGGAAAAGCTCAAGGTGGCTGCCGACAGCGGCGCCGATACGGTTATGGACCTATCCACTGGAGGCGACATATCGGCTATTCGGCGCGCTATCATTGCCGCCAGCACCCTGCCCATAGGCACGGTGCCCGTCTATCAGGCCGGTATCGAAGCCATCACCCGCCACGGCGCTATCGTCAAGATGACCGTGGATGAGCTTTTCGCCGCCATCGAAGAGCACGCCCGCGACGGCGTCGACTTTATGACCGTGCACTGTGGTGTCACCCGCGCCGCCGTCGATAGGCTGCGGCAGCAAGGGAGAGTGGCTGACGTGGTCTCGCGGGGCGGAGCTTTCCTCATCGGCTGGATGCTCCACAATGACTGTGAAAACCCCCTCTACGAAAATTACGACCGCCTGCTGGCGATAGCTAAAGAGTTCGATGTTACCCTCAGTCTGGGTGACGGCATGCGCCCCGGCTGCCTGGCTGACGCCACCGACCAGGCTCAGGTCGAGGAACTGCTGGCTATCGGCGAACTGGTCAATCGGGCACGCCAGGCTGGCGTGCAGGCGATGGTCGAGGGCCCCGGGCATTTGCCCCTGAATCACATCGAAGCCAACGTCAAACTGGAAAAGGCTATCTGCCAGGGAGCGCCCTTCTACGTTTTGGGCCCCCTGGTTACCGACATCGCTGCCGGCTACGACCACATCACCGGTGCTATCGGCGGGGCTATCGCCGCCGCTGCTGGCGCCGACTTCCTGTGCTACGTAACCCCCGCCGAACATTTATCCCTGCCCGACCCCGAGGACGTCAGGCAGGGCGTTATCGCTTCGCGCATCGCCGCCCACGCCGCCGACATCGTTAAAGGAGTCTCAGGCGCTGCCGAACAGGATAAAAAGATGGCCATCGCCCGCAAGAAGCTGGACTGGGAAGAGCAAGCCCGACTTTCTTTAGACCCCGCGCTGGCTCGCCGCGTTCACGGCAAGCACACCTCCACCGGCTCGGCCTGCAGCATGTGCGGGCAGTTCTGCGCCATGGAGCTGGTGGAAAAGTATCTAAATATCCCGGCAATCAAGTGCTAGTTAGAGAGAGGAGTATTTAAGATGCCGCTATTTCACCCGACACGGGAAGGGGAAGTAACCAGGGCTATCGTCAGCAGCTTCCTCAAGCAGTTCGAAGAATACGTTGAAAGCGATGTCATCGTTGTCGGCGCCGGCCCTGCCGGGCTGGTAGCCGCCCGCGACCTGGCTAAGGCCGGGCTCAAGGTCGTGATTATAGAGCGCAATAACTATCTGGGCGGCGGCTTCTGGGTCGGCGGCTACTTTATGAATAAGTTTACCTTAAGGGCGCCCGCCCAGGAGTTTCTCGACGAGCTTGGGGTTCCCTACTCTCCGGCGAGCGAAGGCTTATATGTAGCCGATGCCCCCCACGCCTGTGCCAGCCTCATTGCCGCCGCCTGCGATGCCGGAGCCAAGATTTTCAGCCTGACCTTTGTCGAAGATATCGTTGTCCGTGAAGATAAGCGAATCGCCGGGGTGGTGGTCAACTGGAGCCCGATAAACCACCTGCCCAAGGAGATTGCCGCCTTAGACCCCGTCCCCCTGGAGACAAAGGTGGTGATTGACGCCACCGGCCACGAGGCCGAGGTCATCAAGAAGCTGGTACAGCGGGACATGCTCAAGGTGAAAGGGGAAGGCGCTCTCTGGATTGAAAAATCGGAAGAAGCGGTCGTCGAGCGCACCAGCGAGGTCTATCCCGGATTGATTGTGGCCGGCATGGCGGTAGCCAGCGTTTACGGGCTGCCCCGTATGGGCCCCACCTTCGGCGGTATGCTCTTCTCCGGACGAAAAGCCGCCGAGGTCGCCCTGAAGATTGTGAAAGGGTCGCCAGATGGATAACACCAGCCAGAATCCCAACTTAAGCGAAGCCGCCATTAGCTTTCTGGCCACCCTTTCCCCCAAGGAAGGCGAAGCTGGCCAGCAGGCGATATACGGATTCGTGCGCTGGTACGGCGGGGAGCGCCCCTTCGCCGAACTCACCCCCCGCGAGGTGGCTGACTACGCCGCCCGGTTATCGTCGTTACACACCAGCTATCTGAGCAATCTTGAGACGGTACGAGCCTTTTTAGCCTATGCCCGGAAGCAGGGCTGGAATAAAGCCAATCTGGCAGCTCAGCTCAAGCCCAAGAAGACGAAGACCGGTCTGCTCTCCCCGTCGAGGCGGATGCAGACTACTTCTCTAACCAGGCAGGGCTACGACAAGCTTAAAGCCGAGCTGGCCGAGCTCAAAAGTCGGCGCCCCAAGATCATCGAAGATATGCGGCGGGCGGCGGCGGACAAGGACTTTCGTGAAAATGCGCCCTTGGACGCCGCTAAGGAGGAAAGAGGATATCTGGAAGGGCACATTATGGAGCTGGAAGCAATCCTGAAATCGGCGACTATCATTGATGAAAAACAACAAGCCGCCCCCAAGGTCAGCGTGGGGAATAGCATCGTCCTGCGCGACGAAACCTCCGGCGAGGAGCTACGCTATACCATCGTCAGCCCCCGCGAGGTTGACCCGACCCGGGGCAAGATCTCCAGCCATTCCCCCATAGGCAAAGCCGTTATCGGGCGCACCGAGGGCGATACTGTGGAGATAACGGCGCCGGCAGGCAAGCTGCGCTACCAACTGGTGCAGATTGAGCACTAGACTCCCGTCAAGATAAACCCCAGCCAAAGGGTAGCCATAAATCGGTTAATAGGGTATATTTAGTCCGGAGGGAAGATGGAGAGCCTGCCTAAGATGGGGCGGATTTTCGGGGTTAGCGTACGCCTGCACTATACCTGGATGCTGGCTTTTGCCCTGATAACCGCCATTATGGTGACCCAGTTCCCCGAGGCACTTCCCTTATGGCAAAGGGTAATCCTGGGCTTGGTCACCAGTCTGCTTTTCCTCATATCGGTAAGCATCCGTTCATTTGCCATCAGCCTGGTAGCCATCAACAGAGGCATTCCTATAAAACGCCTCACCCTATTCGTCTTCGGCGGGGGGGCCGAGATAAGCAAAGAGGCTACTCGCCCCATTCTTGAGTTGCTGATAGCGGTGACGGGGCTCTTGTCCACCCTGTTGCTGTGCGGCATCTTTTACGGGATTTACGCCATATTGTTCAACACCGGCAGCGTGGTGGCTTACGTGCTCATCCAGTGGCTATCATATATCTTCTTAATGCTCTTTCTATTCCACTTAATTCCCGGTTTTCCCCTAGATGCCGGCATACTCCTGCGGGCGCTGTTCTGGAAAGTCACCGGTGATTATGACCGTTCCACCCGCATCGCCAGCCTGATCGGCTGGACTATCGGCTTACTCACTATCGCTGGCGGAATTCTACTGCTGATTACGGAACAGCAATGGTTCAACGGGCTGACGTTAGTGGGTATAGGGTGGGTCCTGCAGTCCGCCGCCGCTCGTAGCCGCCGTCGTGCCATCCAGCGTGAAGCCCTGCAACCGGTCAAGACCGAGGATATAATGACCCGGGAGTACCCCCTCATCAGCACCCAGTCCACCGTCAGCCAGCTTATCCACGACCATATCCTGGCAACCGGCCAGCGCTATTGCCTCATCGTCAACGGCGATAAACTAGAGGGCATAGTGACGATAGAAAATGTAAAACGGGTGTCGAAAAAGCATCGGGGCTCTCATCTAGACAAAATCATGACCCCCATCAGCGAGCTTAAGCTCGCCCACCCCCAACAATCGGCTGCCAGCGTGCTCGGTCAAATGGATGAGCAGTGGGTCGACCACATGCCGGTCGTAGAAAACGATAAAATAGTCGGTATCGTATCGCGGGAAAGCCTGGTGCACCTGGCACAGACTCGAAAAGAGCTGGGAGTGTAAGCGGCGACATCCCTACGCCGGAAAATCGATAAGCAGCTCGTCAATGATTTGCCTCTCCCTGGGTTCCCTGGCATAGACTCTCCACTCCGCCCGGAACCAGCGGAAAGGGCTTTCCGCCTGCGACATTACCTGCAACCTAACGTCACGCGGGTCGTCGGTCAGCCACGAAACATGCCTGATACTGGTCAAGGGCGTGCCGGTGACTATCTCGACTTCGTAACGGTCGCGCTCAACCCCTTCGGGCAACAACCCCTGCCGATAAATCTCCCAGTCCACCTTGACACGGTTCCTGGGAGCGGCTCTGGTCAATATGTAGAGCCGACAATCCCGGGCGTCTGAAGGGGAAAACCAGAATACATTGTCAACGCCCGTAAAAAAGAGAAAGGGACTCACCTGGCTAACCCGGTAGTTACTGCGCAGACTCCCGTCCGGGCACTCCCCCACCACATCCTGCCACTCCCGCCACCAGAAATAGGACTCGTTCATATGCTCCAATCGTCCGCTATCCACCAGAACGCCGCCCAGGATATCTTCCCAGTAATCCGTTCCCAACATCCAGTTAGCCTTATGCTCAAAAGTGCCGCTGCGGACAAAGACCGAACACTCTATAGTGCCGCCAAAGACATAGTCGAGTATTTGCTCCGCTATGAAACTAGCTACCACTTCCGATTCGCTGAAATCGCTGTGACCATGTTCCCCGTAGTGGACCACGTCAGCCGCATCAGAATACTGGGCTGAAATCGGTATCGTGCTGTCGTCCATATTTCTGGGCCAGGCGTCGACTCCACCGAAATCGAACTGGGCGCTGGAAGGCGCGACCTCACTGGAGATAAAAGCCAGCCAGTGTTTATTGCTGGCGACCCAGCTCCCGTCCCCGGAGCTATCGTAGTTGGATATCGAAGCACAAATCCCCTGGTCCGCCAGCAACCATCGGGCGCGGCAGTAATCGGTAACGGAAGCGCCGCCGGTAACGTAATAGCCGCTCAGCGGCTTAATCGGGGTATTTATCGTCACCACCATGGCTACCTTTTCCGTTATGCCGCCTACATTGTTGGCGACGGCATAAAGAGCCGCTTTACCGCCAGCGCTATGCCCGACCAGGATTATATTCCGTTTGCCGTAGAAGTGTCGGCTGACGCTGTCGGCGATGTTATTGGCCCAGGTTTGCATATCCAAATCGCTGGGATAACACCGGTTCATGCTGTCGACCTGAATGTCTATTTCGGGGTTGGCTTCTTCGTAGGCAAGGATATAAGGCTCCAGCTCCTCCAGGATGGTGTCGGACAACAGCTGCATGGAACAGGCGTTACCCCCCGCCCCATGCAGGAAAACAAAGTTCAACTCCTTGACCTTGGTCGGCTCTTCGGGCGCTGCTCGCAGTGGGCTGGAAATGCCCAGCTGGATAACAAGCACGATAACCATCAGCCAGGCCAATCGTTTCATAATAGCGGTAAACATCTTAAGC
>CAZPLG010000030.1:0-12896 GCA_964587415.1 uncultured Dehalococcoidales bacterium
CCTTGCCAGTCTCGCCGGACCGGCTTAAAGGTTTCTTATTCTTTTTACTTAATTAAACATTATAACACTTCTTTCGGGGGATTGCAAGGTTTTATATGTGGGGGGTTGTCGAAGGTTGATGTTGGTTAGCAAAGAGTAAATTCATACCCAGCTTTCGATAATTTTTATTAGCTGTGAAAAATCTTTAGGTATTTGAACAACATTAACGTGGTCAAGAAGTAATTGGTCGGGCAACATTATTTTTTGTTCCTGTAATTTGTTACGTATAAATTTAAGAGCATACCTACCATCCATTAGTTTCCAAGGTATTTGTTTTGAATTCAACATTTTATACCAGTTGTCCTGAATAAATTGCTCGATACGAGCATCTGCTTCTCTGAAGTCTGAAGATTGTGGATAAGTGGTTCGTGCCCAGTGTGAATTATACTCCCTGATTCTTGTTGGTAACTCAGTAAGATCTTCATTGCAGAATTCAATACACCAATCTCTTACAAGATTAGAAATATATCCTTCTTCTAACCAACCTTTAGGAATTTTATCGTTTTGTAATAATAAAGCAGCTTCAACAACTTTGGGTTCTATTAAATATGATTCCCGGTTACGCCGCTCGGTAATTATAAGATTCAAGCCTGCTGAGGATGATTGTTGCTCTGTATATTGTTTGCGCTCATCGCACATTAGGTCTCTATCACGAAAATATGCTATTTCAACGCCTCCATTTAATAGCTTATTAAATATGTCAAATACTATTTTAATGCGAGCAACTACATTGTCATTTGAACCTTCAGTCTCGATTACTTGGTATTGCTTTTTGATATTAGACCAATTTGGATTCTTAAATTGGGCAAACGAACATAGAAGGTCATGGTCAGGGGAAGATTCGCAAAGTAATAAACGTTTTATTCTAAGAGCCTCAGCTAGTTTTGGTTCATCTGGCCAAACACCTTGATTGTTAAGTTCACTCCTGAGTAATATGGGGTCAGAAAAGGAATCGGAACGGTTGGTGCTTCTGTCTATTAGTCGAATCTCAGAAAGTTCCATGGTTCTAGTAAAAGTTTCTGAATGAGAAGCCATAATTATTTGCATATCACGGTTTTTGGCAAATTCTCTGAGTAAATCAATAAAATGTTCCTGTAACTGAGTATGCATATGCGCATCTGGTTCATCGAGAAGAAGAATAGGAGAAGGAGATTGCAGGGCGTGAGTTAGTATTTGTAATACTTGTAAAAAACCTGAACCAGCACTTACAACGTCTAAATTGATTCTCAAGAGAGGTTCTCGATATGACGCTTTTAAGAATTCTACATCATTTGGATTTCCGAGGATTCCTTGGAATCTAACAGAAAATTCATCTGTAAGTATCTTAGCTAATTGTTTTAAGTCATCAGGTTGAAGCCTTAAAATAAGATTACGTAAAACTTCATTATGATGTCCGCTTCCAAGGGATTCCTCCAATCGTCTATTAGTAGATAATAGTTCGTGATTAACTACTCCGGAAAACCCTGGAACGTAAAGCGGTTGCCTAGAAGCGTTATCATATTCTTCAACTCGCAGTTTCTTTGGGCATGTTAACCCAGGTAATATAACTAGCAGAGTTAAGTAAGCAGAATAAATGGTAAAGTCGAATGTTTGACCTGAAAGAAGTGTACCTTTAAGATAAATGCCATGCTTTCTACTACTAGGTGTAATTCAGTTGAGAACAAGCTCTCTTAGGTCATTAGCAGGTATAAGAGAAAAGTTTGAAAAAGGCATAACTTGTTTTTTAAGTAGTATAGAATTAGCATTTTTATAGACCCCACATTTTTCTATGCAATAATAGAAAAGTCTTACTGCTTGTAATATAGTACTCTTGCCAGAATTATTTGAACCTATAAGTAGAGTGATGGGGCTAAATTTCACTGACAGGTCTTTTATACCCTTGAAGTTCATTATTTGGAGTTCTGACAAACCACCTTTTTCGATTTTGATCCGGCGTTTGCCCTTATTCCTTGGTGATAGGTCGAACAAAGGCATAGGGAGTTGAATTGCTTTTGGCATTTTCGTCTCCTAGCTTGCTCTCAGTTTACTTAAGCCTATTATACAACCATATGTCAAACCGCCCCTCGTTCTTTACCAATCACAGCCCAGCGGTTATAATAAGGCAGAAAATCCGTGAGCTATATATAATAATGTAGCTGGAGGTGAGACTTGGCGGCTTTATACATAACCTCTTCACAGGCGGGCGCGGGCAAGACCCTGCTTTGCGCCGGGTTGGGCAAGCATCTCAAGGGCAAAGGCAAGAAGGTGGGCTTTTTCAAACCGCTGGTGGCGGCTATCAAGAGCAAAGCTGTCGATAGCGATACCGCCTTCATCAAGCGTATTCTGTCCCTGAAAGAGCCTGTGGAAGACCTCTGCCCCGTTATCGGTGGGGAGGGAAAGCTGGCCGGCAAGGTTAAGCAGGCATATACAAAAGTGGCCAGGGGTAAGGATATAGTTATTATCGAAGGCGTATGGCGGCAAAGGCCGGGCGGCGAGCCCGTCGAGTCCTCTTATGAGGTAGCCAGGGCGCTGGAGGCCAAGGTCATTGTTGTCGAAGGCTACTCACCGGACTTGTTCAAGACAAATCTGGCCGATAAGTACCAGGGTTTTGGGGAGCACCTGCTCGGGGTGGTGATAAACAAGGTGCCCGTGAGCCGCGTGGAAGAAGTGCGGGGGCTGGGTGGGGTGGAGGTGTTGGGAATAATTCCCGAAGACAGAACGCTGCTCGGCCTGACGGTGGCGGAGCTGGCGGAGCTTATCGAGGGGAAGATAGTAAACGATGCCGGGAAGTCGGCGGAGCTGGTGGAGAACTATATGCTGGGGGCTTTAAGCGTGGACTCCGGCCTCGACTATTTCGGGCGTAAAGATAATAAGGCGGTGGTGGTCAAGGGTGAGCGCCCCGATATGCAGCTGGCGGCTCTGGAGACGCCAACTAAGTGCCTGATTATCAGCGGCGACGGTTCGCCCATCCATGACGTGAGCCACAGCGCCGAGGGTAAAGGCATTCCCGTTATTGTCACCGATGAAGATACCGCCTCTGTAATGGACAGCGTTGAGCGGGCTCTGGGTATGACCAAATTCAACCAGGAGAAGAAGCTGCCCCGGCTGGCTGAGGTTATGAAGCAGGGGTTCGACTTCAAGGCTTTGTATAAGGGGCTGGGGCTGACTGGTTAGTCTTCCTCAAAAGAACCTGCGCCGAAAGTATAGCGCCACATTTACCAGGCTGATGAGCACGGGCACCTCCACCAGTGGTCCGATGACGGCGGCGAAAGCTACCCCTGAGCCGATGCCGAAGACGGCCACGGACACGGCGATAGCCAGCTCGAAGTTATTGCTGGCGGCGGTGAAGGCGATAGCCGTTGTCTTGGGATAGTCCGCCCCTATCTTCTTCCCCATGTAGAAAGACACCAGGAACATAACCACGAAGTAGATGAGCAGGGGAATGGCGATACGCACTACATCCAGCGGCAACTGAACGATTATCTCCCCCTTGAGCGAGAACATCACCACGATGGTGAACAGCAGTGCCGCCAGGGTGATGGGGCTTATCCTGGGAATGAACTTTTGCTCGTACCACTCACGTCCTCTGGTCCGGATAAGGAAAAAGCGGCTGAGCATGCCTCCGAAGAAGGGGATACCGAGGTAGATTAACACGCTTTTGGCTATCTGCCCGATGGTAACGTGGACGGCTACCCCCTCCAGCCCGAACCATTGCGGCAGCACGGTAATAAAGATATAGGCGTAAACCGAGTAGAAGACTATCTGGAAAATGGAGTTTAGGGCTACCAGCCCGGCGGCGTACTCGCTATCTCCCTTAGCCAGCTCGTTCCAGACGATGACCATGGCGATACAGCGCGCCAGCCCTATCATAATCAGCCCCACCATGTAGTCGGGGTAGGCGCGCAGGAAAATAATTGCTAGGAAGAACATGAGCACGGGGCCGATGAGCCAGTTCTGTATCAGCGATATGCCCAGCACCCGCCAGTTGCGGAATACCCGTCCCAGCTCTTCGTATTTTACCTTGGCCAGGGGCGGGTACATCATGAGTATAAGCCCGATAGCTATGGGTATAGAGGTGGTGCCTACCTGGAAGAAGGTGATGAAGTCGGCGACTTCGGGGACGAAATAGCCCAACCCCACCCCCAGCCCCATCGCCAGGAAAATCCAGAGGGTGAGGAAGCGGTCCAGTGTCGGCAGCCTGCCGGCTACGCCCTTTGGTTCACTCATGGTTTGACTTAATAAATCTTTCTACCAAGTTATGCCTGTATCCAGAGCACCACATAGTATATTCCTACCCCGATAAAAATGATAGAGACTACTATGCGGAGGACTTTCTCGACACGGGTGACGGCATTGAGCCAGCTGGAGACCTTGGCTATGCCAGCCGATATAAGAATACCGAATATTAGAACAGGGAGCCCGGTGCCGATGGCAAACACTGCGGGCAATGTTACACCTCCGGTAGATTTAAGGGCTAAGGGTATCAATACTCCAAAGAATATGATAGCGCTATAGGGACAGAAGGCCAGAGCAAAAATCACTCCTAACAGGAATCCGCCCAGCATACCCCAATCGGCAACCTTTCCTCCCAGTGAAGCTAGCTTCTCGGCTCCCAGACCGAAAGAAAAACGGTCGATGAGTAGCATTATCAGTCCTACCACAATCAACAGTGGCCCCAGTATTTTCTCGCCAAAATCCTGGAGAAACGAAGCGACTCCGGGAATTTCGAGGCCAACCACGATTATCAGGATACCAATGATGGAATAGGAAACCATCCGTCCCAGTGTATATAATGCTCCAGTTATGACAGCGTACCGTCGCTCCGTCGTTCTGCGGCTGACATAAGCAATAGCGGCAATATTAGTCGCCATGGGGCAGGGGCTAATGGCCGTTATTAACCCCAGAAACAGCGCTGAGAGCACGGGGATATTAAGGCTCTCAGAGAGCTGATGTAATAAGCCGCCTAAATCCATTAGCTCTCCCCGATGAGGCTTTGCTCAATTTTGCTCTTCACCGCCTCGATAAAAGCCTCATCGTCCCCCAGGACGAACCAAATCTCGTTTACCACTTCGATGTGGTCGGTGCCGTCTATTGTAGTGTTGATAAAAAGGGATGAGGTATAAGCGTCATATTTCTCGACGATGGCAGCGTTTTCTTCAGCCTCTACATTTAATGAGGCAAAGGTTATCTTGCCGCTGGCCAGCTCGTCGGCGAAGTAGGTTTCCAGTGTATACAGGGTGGTGTCTTCAGCATAGATACAACCAGTGCAACGCTGCGCTAGGTAAAAATAGACTACCTCGACCTTGTCGGCTGGAGTGAGAGACATGTCTGAGCCATTCGAGTTCGGGGGCACGTCTGAGCCTGGAGGCGCTTCAGGAGTTGAACTTCCGCAAGCGCAGAGCATGCCGACTACCAGAATAATAAGTAAAAACGAGCTCCATATCTTCACTTTGTTTCGTACAGTCATATAATTCTCCTTGTTCTAGCTGCTTAATATATTATCTTCTCTCCTCAATCCACCCCTTTATCTCATTAGGGCTCGGAATTCTGCCCTCGCATAGCTTGACGGCATCAATAAGCACGGCTGGTGTCATAAATACACCTCGGCTAGCCATAATCTTGGGGTCTTTGATTTCCGCCAGTGTAATCTCTTCGCCCTCTTTTTGCTCCATCTCTTTGATTGCCTTGCGGACATTCTCCTTTGTGGCATGGCACCGAGGGCAACCCGGGCCGCAAACTTCAATAATCATTATGGTGGTACCTCCTTAATTATTTTTTAATCTAAGATAAAACCGGCAATCCAACCGACCATTGTTCCGATAACCATGATAGTCGGAACGTAAACCAGCGCCTTCTTAATCCCAAAGACCTTGGCAATCGCCAGCCAGCTGGGTAAACTAATACCCGGACCAGTGAGGAGTAAAGCCAGGGCTGGCCCCTTACCCATCCCCAGATTCATCAGGGTGTCCACGAAAGGGGCTTCGGTCATGGTGGCGAAGTAGGTAACGGAGCCAAGCAGGGTGGCTAAGAATGACTGGCGCAGACCAGCACCACCGAGCCAGGTCTGAATCCATTCCTGGGGTAGAAGGGCACCGATAATGCCGACGACAAAAACACCAGCCAGCAGGAAAGGAAAGATGATGCGTACAAACCACCATGTCTCCCTAAGCCAGGCTTTAATTCGCTCTCTATCGATAAACTTCCACACGTAGGCTGCCACCACCAGCAGCCCTATTGCCCAGACTGCCACCTTTTGCCAGTACGGCCCTTGAGAAACAATATAATTAGGTGCTACCAGCCAGGCGACCAGCAGCAGAAGTAAGATTACACCCTTCTTGCTCATCAAGGGACCACGGCTCACCTGGACTGTGGAAACGCGGGTTTTTTCTTCCTTGTAGAAGGCGTAAGCCATAACTAGACCTACGGCAAAAGACATAAGCAGGGCGCTTATTAATCTGGCGGCAACCATCTCAGCGCCCAGTATCTGGCCGGTGTAAACCAGAGCCAGAATGTTAGCCGCGGGGGCTGCCCAGAGCAGTATGAAGGCGGCACCGACACCGGCTCCACCGTAGTAGATGCCGCTTGCAACCGGTATGACAGTGCAGGAGCAAGCGGAGATGAAGAAACTACCGCCAGTAGCAATGCCGAAAGATGATAGCTTTCGGGCAGCGGCACCGAGATAGCTGATAATGGTCTCGCGTCTAACGAAGGTTACTATTCCGCCAGCCAGGAGAAAAGCTGGAATGAGGCAGGTAAGCACATGTAGGGCAATATAATCTTTAAGAGCGGTTAGCCCAGCTAGCAAAAGGTCGGCGAATACTTCCACCAGCTATTTCCTTACTGCTGCTGGTCCGACGCGCACCGCGCGTTTGAGCCTTTTTTCATCCTGGTCCATTAGCTCGTTAGTGGTAGGGGAGTCTCTTAGCATCTTAGCCAGGGAAGCAGCGTGGCTGTTGGTTGTTTGCCAGTCTATAGAGTAGACTATCCAGACGCCGTCTCTCTTGGCGGTTAAGAAACCGGCGTCCTCAAGTATGCCGAGGTTGCGCGAGGCCCGCGACTGGGATATATCCAGGGCTTGCATCACCTCGCAGACGCAGCATTCCCTCTCCAAAAGAATATTTAGCATTCTAAGCCTGGTCTCATCGGAGAGGGCCTTGGTGGCTTTAATCAGCTCTTGCATAACTACCCCTTACCATATTCATATATGCATATATCCGCATATATCATATAGTTTTAGCTGACGTTTGTCAATAGAGCGCCGCCTTTCCAGCCATACCCCGCCAATGTTATAATAGAGTAGATGGATATTCTGGACGGGCTTAATCCGGCGCAGAGAGAAGCCGTAGAAACTATTGAAGGACCGGTACTTATCTTAGCCGGTCCGGGCAGCGGCAAAACAAGGGTCATCGCTCACCGGGTGGCTTACCTTATTAAGACCTGCGGCGTCAGCCCCCATCGCATTATGGCGGTTACCTTTACCAATAAAGCCGCCCGTGAGATGGAAGAGAGGCTTAGTCGGCTTATCGGCGCCGCCCTGGGCGACCTTACCATCGGCACCTTTCACGCCCTCTGCGCCCGCATCCTGCGCCGCGACGGCCAGGCTATCGGTGTTGACTCCAGGTTCGTCATCTACGACGACGACGACCAGATAAGCCTGCTCAAGCGCACCCTCCAGGAACTTAACCTTGACCCCAAGCAGTATGCCCCGCGGGCGCTATCCTCTGCCATTTCCGCCGCCAAGAGCCGTACCACAGCCCCTAAGGAGTATGCCAAGCACACCGCCAGCTATTTCGAGGAGGTGGTGGGGCGGGTATACGAACGCTACCAGGGGATGCTGGAAGAAAGCAATGCCCTTGACTTCGACGACCTGCTCATGAAAACCGTCCAGCTATTCCGAAATAACGATGAGACGCTGGAGAAATATCATTCTCGTTACCTGCATCTGATGGTGGATGAGTTCCAGGATACCAACCTGGTCCAGTACGAGCTGATAAAGAAGCTGGGCGGAAAGAAGCACAACATATGCGTCGTCGGCGACCCCGACCAGTCGATCTACTCCTGGAGGTTTGCCGACCTGCGCAATATACTCAGCTTCGAGAAGGATTTTCCCAAGGCGAAGCTGGTGCTTCTGGAGCAGAACTACCGCTCTACCAAATCCATCCTGGAAACGGCTTCCCATGTAATCTCGACTAATCAGATGCGTAAGCCCAAGGAGCTATGGACCGACAACGAAGAGGGCGAGCCGATAAACGTGGTCGAGACCTATACCGAACAGGAAGAAGCCCAGTTTGTCGTTAGCGAGGTGGAAAAGCTGGTGAAAGAGGACAGGGCTAAGCTGGGCGACTGCGCCGTGATGTACCGTACCAATGCCCAGTCAAGGGCTCTCGAGGAAGCCTTTATGCGTTACGGAACGTCCTATAAACTGGTAGCCGGCACCCGCTTTTACGAGCGGCGTGAGGTAAAAGACGTTATCGCCTACCTGAGGGTTATCCAGAACCCCAGCGACAGCGTTAGCCTGCTCCGCATCATCAATATCCCGGGGCGGGGTATCGGCGAGCGCAGCCTGAGCCAGCTTTCCAGCTGGGCCAGGTCGCTGGGCATCTCTCAGTACGAGGCGCTGAGGCTGGTCACCGAGCAGAAGGATAACGGGGGAGAGTCGCCCCCCTTCGGCTCCCGCATAGTTAAGGCGCTGGTCGGTTTTCGCGGCTTGATGGAAGAGTTTATCGCCCGCAACCGTGAGCTGGACCTGGTTGACTTGTTCGACCTGGTTACGCGAAAAGTGGGCTACGAGCAATATCTACAGAGTGGCAAGGACGGCGAGGAGCGCTGGGAGAATGTCCTGGAGCTGCGCACCGTCGCCGCTGAACATCGGCATTTACCTCCCCCCGAGGGCTTGACCGCCTTTCTTGAAGGAGTGGCGCTGGTATCCGATGTGGATGGGCTCGACGAGACGGTGGATGCCGCCACCCTGGTCACTTTGCACCAGGCGAAGGGGCTTGAGTTTCCCGTGGTCTTTATCGTCGGCGTCGAGGAGGGCATACTGCCCCACTTCAAGTCTTTTGCCGATGCGGAACAGATGGAAGAAGAACGGCGACTCTGCTATGTGGGCATAACCAGAGCCAAGCAGCAGCTCTATCTGGTGCACGCCTTCCGCCGTAACCTGATGGGCTCGAGCACGCCGAGCACGCCATCGCGCTTCCTGGAAGATATACCCAAGCGCCTCATCACCAGCGGCGGTTTGTGGCAGGGCGAGGAAGGTCGGGTCATGCCGTCCTTGTATTCTTCCCGCACCAGAACCCCAGCCCCCAACACCCCCAGTTCCGATTTTCCCGAACTCAAGCCCGGTGACCACGTCCACCATGCCCAGTTCGGCGATGGTGTGGTGGTCAACTGCCGTTCGGTGAAGGACGATAAAGAGGCGGTGGTGGCTTTCACCAGCGGGGTGGGGGTCAAAAAACTGCTGCTCAGCTTCGCCAGGTTAGAAAAGAAAGAGTAGCTATGCCTATAAAGGCTTTGACTCCACAGGTGGTCGCCCGCATTGCCGCCGGCGAAGTGGTGGAAAGGCCCGCCTCGGTGGTCAAGGAGCTGGTGGAGAATTCGCTGGACGCTGGCGCCACCCGGATTTCGGTTGAGGTCGGGGGTGGCGGGGTGAGCCTCATCAAGGTGACCGATAACGGGGCTGGCATTCCCTCCGAAGAAGTAGAGCTTGCCTTCGAGCGCTATGCCACCAGCAAGATAGGCGGCCTGGATGACCTTGAGTCTATCTCCAGCCTCGGTTTTCGGGGTGAAGCGCTGCCCAGCATCGCCGCCGTAGCCCGGGTGGATATGATTACCTGCGCCGACGGCGAAAAGGCGGGTACCTATCTCAGCCTGGAAGACGGCGCCATCGCCAGCCGCAGTACCAAGGGGCGCTCTCAGGGAACGACGGTGGCGGTGCTCAATCTCTTCCGCAAGATACCCGCCAGATTAAAATTCCTCAAGTCGGTGGCGACGGAAAACAGCCATATCGCCAACGTGGTCAGCCAGTACGCTCTTGCCTTCCCCGAGGTTAAATTTTCCCTGTCCATTGACGGCAGGGTGGCTTTGAGGACGGCGGGCAGCGGCAAATTACTGGACAGCATAGCCGAGGTCTACGGCGCCGAAATAGCCGGCAACATGATTGAACTCAAGGGCGAAGCAGCCGTGCCCCGCGTAACGGGTATGGTCGGCTTGCCTAAAGTAAGCCGTTCGGGGCGGGGCTACCTCAGCTTCTTTATCAATCGCCGCTGGGTAAACAGCCGTATGCTGGCGCGGGCGGTAGAGGAAGCCTATCACGGGCTTTTGATGGTGGGCCGTCACCCGGTGGCGGTCATCAATATCTCCCTGCCGTATCAGGATATGGACGTTAATATTCACCCCGCCAAGAGCGAGCTTAAATTCGCCAACGAGCGCGCCGTTTTCAGTGCTGTCTACCGGGCGGTCCGCCAGGCTTTAGCCGAGCAAACACCCGTGCCACGTGTCGAGGCGGCTACTAAATTCGTATCCCCCTCCGAGATAAGGGAGCCGTCGGCTCCCTACGCTGGCGTCAGCTCTGATTTAGCCCCTCTTCCCCCCACCCCCGCTACCGCGCTGCCGGTGCTGCGGGTACTGGGGCAGCTCGACAACAGCTATATCATCGCCGAGGGCCCCGACGGGCTCTACCTTATCGACCAGCACGCCGCTCACGAGCGCATCCTTTTCGAGAAGATTGAACGGCAGCGAGCGCAGCGGGAGATGGAAGTCCAAGGGCTGCTGGAGCCGATGCCGCTGGAGGTCAGCCCCCGCCAGGAGGCGGAGCTCTGGGCGCACTATCAGGAACTGGCTGAGTTCGGCTTTACTATCGAGCCTTTCGGCGGCAAGACCTTCCTGGTCAGAGCCGTGCCGGCTATGCTCAATGATAAAGACTGGACGGGCATGTTACGAGAGCTGCTGGACTCCTTATCCGAAGGGGATAAAAGCAACTGGGCGGAGGCGGTCATCAGCACGATGGCCTGCCACAGCGCGGTGAGGGCCGGGCAGGCGTTAAGCGATAGCGAGATGCGGGAGCTGGTAAGGCAACTGGAGCAGGCCGCCACCCCCCATACCTGCCCCCACGGGCGCCCGACCATGATTCACCTCAGCTACGGGCAGCTGAAAAGGGACTTCGGCCGTACCTGAAGCTATGGCTGCTTAAACTCGTCGAAGAGCTCGGAGCAGAGGCTATCGGTGATGGATTTATGGCTCCGGTTGGCCGGGGTGACCAGCAGCGGTGAGATTGAAATGTTGCCCTTCTCTATTGCCCAGGTGTCTGTTTTCTCATCGGTGGGCTTATTTACCCACTGGCGGACGAACCAGTAGTATTGGCGCTTGCCCGCGTATCTTTCCTCAACGGTATCGGTGTGGTTGCGGCTGGCCGGATAGGTGAACTTTACCCCCCTGATTTTTTCCCGCGGCAGGTTGGGCAGGTTCACATTAAGGCAGGTGTTGGTTTTTATGCTCCCCGACTCGAACCTTTTCGCGACCAGGGCGGCGAATTTAGCCGCATCGCCAAAGTTAGGGTTGTCCACCAAAGGGACTGAGACGGCGATGGCGGGCAGGCCGTGCACCGAGCCCTGCATAGCCGCCCCCACCGTCCCCGAAATAATTACGTCGTCGCCCAGGTTCCACCCCCGGTTTACCCCGGAAACGACCAGGTCTATCTTATCTTTAGCCAGCTTGCCCAGAGCCAGGATAACGCAGTCGGCGGGCGTGCCCTCGACAGCGTAGCTTTCCACCCCATCCATTAATGGGGCCATTTCCTTCACCCGCACCGGCTCGTGCAGGCTGATGGAGGCACCCATGCCGTGCAGCTCTCTGTCGGGGGCTACCACCACGACATTGGCGACGCTCTTTAGCTCGCTGACCAGCGCCTTCAGCCCGTCGGCAAATATGCCGTCGTCGTTAGTAACCAGTATCTTCATGCCAGTTTCCTTTCTAATCCTGAAGTTTAGCACGGGGTGGATGGTTAGGACAAATTATTGCCTCACCGCTACCCCACTCTATTAGCGTACGTTTTTCTTACCCGCCCTGCCCACCCTTAGAGGGGATTCTCCCTCTAGAATTCCTTCTGGGGCACGTTGCCCCGCCCCTGTCTCTACTGTCATTCTGAGGAAGCGTAGCGACCGAAGAATCTCAAGAGACCCTTCGCTGCGCTCAGGGTGACAGTGAAAAAACAGGGGGACAGTGAGAAATGCCAGTGCTTTCCTCCGTCATTCCCGCGTTTCACTTTGTCATTCCCGCGGAAACGGGAATCCAGTCTCCCCGTTTATAAAGGGGGATTTCCCCGCGTATTTCTGTCCACCATGTAGGGGGATTTCGCCTTGTTGGAGCAAAGAGGTTTATGGTAGTATTTAGCTGTAAGACGGAGGTTAGCATGGAGCCTAAAATCGGTGTCTATATCTGTCACTGCGGCAGCAACATTGCCGGCACGGTGGATACGGAGGCGGTGGCTAAGTTCGCTGGGGGGTTGGAGGGGGTGGTGGTTGCCCGCGACTACAAGTTCATGTGCTCCGACCCGGGGCAGGAGCTTATCAAGAAGGACATCAAGGAACTAGGGCTTAATCGGGTGGTGGTGGCTTCCTGCTCGCCGGCCATGCACGAGCCGACCTTCCGCCGCGCCTGTCAGGAAGCAGGGGTAAACCCCTATCTCTTCGAGATGGCTAATATCCGCGAGCATGTTTCCTGGGTAACCGAGGACAAGCAAGCGGCTACCGAAAAAGCCAAGGCGCTGGTCAGCGCCGCGGTGAGGCGGGTCTATTACCACCAGCCGCTGGAGACTAAGGAAGTACCGGTCAACCCCAATACCCTGGTGGTGGGTGGGGGCATTGCCGGCATCCAGGCGG
>CAZPLG010000031.1:0-12827 GCA_964587415.1 uncultured Dehalococcoidales bacterium
TAGCGCACCTGAATGGGGTTCAGGTGGTCGTCGGTTCAAATCCGACCACCCCGACGCTCCCGCTTTGAGCCGAGTTCGTATTACTCGTATTCTGTCGGCTTTCTGGTCGGTTTCGGATTAATAGATTTCTTCCCCGAAGAGGATGTGGAAGCCCGATGTCATCGGCTGCCACTTCTTCAGAAAGTCCTGGAATTTTTGCGACGGGGCATCCTTCTGGTAGAATTCGTCCAGGCTGTTTAAGTGCAGGATACCGATGTATTTAAAAGGAATCTCTCCCGTCGCTGCCCCTTTTATCTTGACCAGTTCGAATTTCTTGACCGATGACAGACTATCCAGCAGGGGGCCTTTCTCCTTGGTAACGAATTCCAGGTATTCCTCGTCGGTTACGTTTTCCGCCAGGTTGTAGAGGATGATTTCTTTAGCCATTTGGTTGCTCCTTTCTTAAGGTATTTTCAGGTACGTTTCTTGCCTTCTCCTTTGTCATAGAGCCCCCAGCGCTTGAACAGCATCTGGTAGAACTCGGGCTGGGGGAAATCGGGCAACATGTACATATTAGCTTGGCTGTAGGCGAAATCCCCCTTTTCGACCTCCCTGACCCCTTCTAACATCTTGGCCAGCCTGTCTTTAGGCACGGAGAGGATAATCTCGTCTTCGGCGGCCAGCGCCCGGTGGTAATCGCCGGGGTCGGGCAGGGTAACCATCAAATGCCCGCTGGCCATTACCGGTATAATCTGGTAGGCGCAGGCCGGGGGGAAGAAATGACAGTCAACCAGCCCCTCCTCGCCGCCGAAGTGGAAGGGGAGCAGCATATTGCGCAGTTGTGCCGGGTTGGAGTAGATAAGCACGACGTCGGGTTCGAAATTAGCCGTCCTTAAGGGAGCGGAAACGATGCCGATATATTTATCCCGCTCAAAGGTGGGGAAATCAACAAACAGCTGCAGCTCGGGGTCATCGGGCTTATCCACCAGCCCGTAGGCGATAAGGGCGGCGAAGCACCAGTTGTCTTCCTTGAGCATAGCTATCGTCTCCCTCTGGCGGCGGGAGATAGCAAAAGCTTGGCACTGGGCGAGATGGATGCCCCGGTCTTTCATGGGCCTGACGGCGCCTGAAGGGATATCGCTCTCCTTTGCCAGCATCTTCACGGCCAGGGGAGAAGTCCTCAACATCAGTAGTCGCTCGAGCTCTTCTCCGCAACGGTTGAAGTCGGCTATAGTCGTCATAGTTAACCTCCGATTCTTTATAAACTATGAGAGGCGGATAGCTAGTCCGCTATCTGCCCGTCACGCATCTTAATCACCCGTTGGGCGTTGGCGGCAATCTCCGCGTCATGGGTGACCATAATAATGGTCTGCCCTTCGGCGTTCAGGTTAGCCAGCAACCTGCCGATGTTAATACTCTGTTTACTATCGAGGTTGCCGGTGGGTTCGTCGGCCAGGATAAGCTGCGGCTTCTTGGCGATGGCTCTGGCGATAGCCACCCTCTGCCGTTCCCCGCCCGACAGCTGCTTGGGCAGGTGCTTCATACGGGCGGAAAGCTCCACCTTTTCCAGGGCTTCCTCAGCCATTCGGACAGCCCGCGCCCCTTTGATGCCGGCCAGCCGCAGTTGCAAAGCCACGTTCTCTCTGGCATTGAGGGTGGGCATAAGATTAAAGGTCTGGAATATGAGTCCGATGTGTCGGGAGCGGATTCGGGTCAGGGCGCCGTCGCCGAGGATTGATACGTCCTGCCCGTTGAAAAAGACCCTGCCGTCGCTGGGCTTATCCAAACAGCCGAGGAGGTGGAGGAGAGTGGACTTGCCGCAGCCGGAGGGCCCCACTACGGCGAAGAAGTCCCCGTGCTCCACGGTGAGGTCAATACCGCGCAGTGCCGGTACCTCGACCTCGTCCATGCGGTAGACCTTGGTGATGCCCTCGGCCCTTATTATCTCATTCATACCTGAGCGCCTCGATGGGATTCACCCTGGTGGCCCTTAGAGCCGGTATCGTGGCGGCTATCGCCGACAGAATCGTGGCCGTTATTACTATCTGTACCAACGTCCAGGCGCTTATTATTTCCCTCAGGCCATAGCCGATGCCCATGTCGATAAGATAGGCAATGGGTATGGAAAGCAGGCTGCCCATAAGCCCGAGCATGATGGCCTCGATGACTATGGTGCGCAGCACCAGCCAGCGCGAAGCCCCGATAGCGCGCATGGTGCCTATCTCCTTGGTTCGCTCCGACACCGCCATCACCATGACGATAAAGACGACCACGGCGGCGACGATATAGACGGTGTAGTTTATCAGGTTGAAGAAAAATCTCTCCTCTCCCAGTATGGTATCCAGGTTTTCGGCTATATCCTCTTGCGTAAGCACGCTGACCCTGGGGTGGTTAGCGCTTATTTCCTCGGCCATGGCGCCGACGGTATCCAGCCGCTTCGAGGTGATGAGCACCGCCGAGATGGTCTCGGACTGACCCAGTATGCCCTGGGCGGTCTCCAGGGGGACGATGACGACGTTAGAGACGAGCCTGTCTTGCAGGCTCTGGCCCTCGACTAAGCCAACCACGGTCAGCGGCTCGCCGATTATCTGGATTTCGTCGCCGACAGCCGGCTCGCCGAAGAAAAGGCTAGCCATCGGTCCCAGAATGACCTCATGGGCATCGGCGCTGCTGAAGGCAACCACGCCGTCGACAACCACCGGCTCTTCACCAATGTAGGCGCTTATTTTATCGGCTTCCAGGCTCACCAGCAGCGCCTCCGGAGGGGCATTTGGGTAGGGCGGGGGCGCCAGCTGGTGAAAGAGCAGGGGCGTGGTTAGCGCCGGGTCTATCCGGGCAGCGACCTCATCGATAATCTGCCGCCCCTCTTCTTCACTGAGTATGCTGGTTATGGGGGGGAATTCCTGCCCGGCCATGCCGGCGGTGGTCTGAGAGCGCACGTAGATTTGACCGGCGCCGGAGTATTTGGCCAGCTCGCTCTGCATACCGCTCTCGGTAAAATCAACGATGGTGGTCATCATAATGACCAGCTCCAGCGCCACGGCGATGCCCAGAATGGTGAGAATGGTGCGCGTCTTGCGCGTCCACATATTCTTCCAGGCAATATCAATCATTAACGGCTCCTATCAGACTCAAGCGCGGGACAAAGTTTCGTCAGGGATTATAACATAGAAAATAGAAGTTACGATAGATGTATTATCTACCCGACTCTTGTGCCCGTTGACCTCAAACGGCGGAGCCTGTATAATCGCCTCAGAGCCAACGTATGCAGATTAGATTAAGTTTCTTGGGCGCCGCCCAGAATGTCACCGGCTCGCAGTACCTGATTGAGACGAATAATACCAGGCTCCTCGTCGACTGCGGGCTCTACCAGGAAAGAGAGCTAAAAGGGCGCAACTGGAGCCCCTTTTTTATGCCTCCCCAATCGCTGGATGCGGTGCTCTTGACCCACGCCCACCTCGACCACTGCGGGCTGCTGCCCAGGCTAGTCCAGAAAGACTTTGACCAACCCATCTATTGCACCGCCGCCACCGCCGAAATCACCCGCATAATGCTGCTCGATGCGGGCAAGCTGCAGGAAGAAGACGCCGAGTTCAAGCAACGCCGCCACAAAAAGGAAAAGCGTAAGAGTAAATACCCCGAGATACCGCTATACACCCAGGAAGATGCCGAAGCCGTTTTCCCATTATTCTCCCCCGTTAAATACGGCCAGCCCGTCGAAATCGGCGAGGGTATTGAAGCCAGCTTCCATGATGCCGGCCATGTCTTAGGCTCGTCTATGGTCAGGCTCAAGATAGAGCAAAACGGTGAGCAGAGGATAATTCTTTTTTCGGGGGATATCGGGCGCTGGAGCAAGCCGATGCTCAATGACCCCACCCTCTTCGACGAGGCGGACTATGTCGTAGTTGAGTCCACCTACGGCGACAGATTGCTCGAACCCCTAGAAGACACGGCTGAAGAGTTCGCCGAGATTATAAACGCCACCGCCAACAAGGGGGGTAATATAATCATACCCAGCTTCGCCCTGGAGCGCTCCCAGGAGATTTTGTATTACCTGAACAAATTCCGGCTCGAAGGGCGCATTCCCCACCTACCCGTTTTTGTCGACAGCCCCATGGCCATAAGCATCACCGAGGTCTTCGGCAACTACCCCCAGTTGTTCGACGGCGAGATGAAAAAGATGCTGAGCCAGGAAAAATCGCCCTTCGACTTCCCCGAACTGAAGCTAACGAGGACCACCGAGGAATCGAAACAGCTAAACCAGCTCACCGGCAGTAATATTATCATAGCCGGCTCGGGGATGTGCACCGGCGGCAGGATAAAGCACCACCTGGTGAACAATATCACCCGGGAGGAGGCCACCATTCTCTTTGTCGGCTACCAGGCCTTCGGCACGCTGGGACGGTACATTGTCGACGGCGCCAGGTCAGTGAGGATTCTGGGGCAGCACTACCCCGTCCGGGCCAGGATAGCACAGGTGCACGGCTTCTCGGCGCACGCCGACCGGGACGAGCTTATCAAGTGGCTTTCCGGTTTAGCTAAGCCGCCGAGGCGCGTTTTCGTCACTCACGGCGAACTTAAAGCCTCAAAAAATCTGGCCGGGCTGGTGAGAGAAGGCAAAGGCTGGGAAACGCTGGTACCCCGCTACCGGCAACAGGTCTTGCTGGACTAGGGAGATGTGCCATGAATAGAGAGCAGTACCTGGAATATATCGACCACTTCAATAACAAGAGATACGACGCCGTCACCGGTTACTTTGCCCCCGATGTTAGCGTGGAGTACTTTACCACCCCGGGGGACCCGACGACAGCCCGCACCCTGCACGGGAGGCAGGGGTTCATTGATTCCTACAAAGCGCTGCACGAGTATGTGAGAGAGGCGTTGGAGCTGGGCGACTTTATCGTTACCGAGGACAGGCTCTTCGCCGAGCTTTACACCGAATTCCACTGCTTCAGGGACTATCCCAACTTCCTGGGCGGGTCGCTAAAAAAGGGCGATGTTGCCGTCATGACCAACTGGGTGCTCTACGACCTGGAGGGCGGCAAGATGAAGCGCATTCGCATCGCCCATTTCCGCATGCACGACCCCAAATCGGCACGGCTCTGAAAAACAACGCTGACGGGGGCTATTTCCTGGTGAAGCCGAGGTTATCCACTATCTCGCTTACCGCCTGGCTCTGGTTCAGCGTGTAGAAGTGGAAGTACTTGACGCCGTTCTGGCGCAGGTCTTCACACTGTTTGGTGGCAAACTCTATACCAAGCTTGCGGGCTTCTCCGGGAGAAGCCGCCTTTTCCATCGGCTCGACGATGGACTTGGGCAGTGTGGCGCCCGTCATCTGGCCGAACCTCTTTATCTTTTCGATATCGGTTATGGGCATGATGCCAGGGATAATGGGGATGGTGATGCCCGCCTTGCCCGCCCGCTCCATGAAGTTGTAGAAGAAACGGTTGTCGAAGAACATCTGGGTAATGGCAAAGTCGGCGCCGGCGTTAATCTTCTGCCTGGTGTAGTACATGTCCGTTTCCAGGTTGGGCGCCTCGGTATGCCCCTCGGGATATACCGCCACCCCGATGGAGTAGCCGCCCACGGTGACGGCCAGCCTGACCAGGTCGATGGCGTAGCAGAAGCCTTCGGGGTGAGCTATGAATTTATCCGTGCCCTTGGGCGGGTCGCCCCTGAGGGCGAGGACATTTTCGATGCCGTGACTTTTATAGTCCTTGAGAATGTTATCGAGGTCTTTTTCGCTCTGATCGACACAGGTGAGGTGAGGCATTGTGGTCAGCGAGGTCTCTTCTTTGATGCGCAGTACCACCTTTCGGGTATTCCGGAGCGTGCCACCGCCAGCGCCATAGGTTACGGAGACGAAAGTCGGCTCGTATCCCTTGAGCTTGGTGATGGCCTGGAACAACCGAGCTTCAGCGGCCGCATCCCTGGAGGGAAAGAATTCAAAGGAGAGGCTGCTGCCGCGGGTTTTGATGATATCGCCTATTTTCATAAGTTTCACCCTCCGTCGGTCTGAGGAAAAGCGACCTCGGTATACAAAAACTCTACCTTGCGCTTGTGCTCCAGCTCCTGGGCGGCTAACTGCTCTAGAAGCTCCTTCACCCCTCCCACGGGATGCACCGCCGCCAGCTTGGAGTAGAATTCGTGTGATGCCTTTTCCCGGTTTGCCGCCAGCAGGAATATATCTTTAAGCGCCATATCGGGGGTTATTTCGGGCTGGTCGAGGTATTCCGCAATCTTGTAGTCCAGGACGTGGTCTTTTCTCAGCCCTCCCGCCCCGATCTCGCCGCGCAGGTATTTTCGCAGCAACTCCTCATGACCCTTCTCTTCCTGTGATAGCTGACTTAAGGCATCTTTAACCGTGGCGTCGGTCATCTTCTGGCTCAAGTCTTGATAGAGGTGCTGTGCTTCAATCTCCTTCTCTATCGCCTTTTCCAAAATGCTCTGCACCGTCAGTCGAGCTGCCATCGTTCTCCTCCACCAAGCCGGATTGCTATTTCAACCGCCCCGCCGCAACATCCCAGTCTATATTCTGGAAAAAAGCATTGATGTAGTCGGCGCGCTTCAGCCCGTAATCGAGCATAAAGGCATGCTCAAAGACATCCATCACCAGGATAGGGGCACAGCCCGCAGGGTGGCCGACCTCGTGCTCGTTAATCCACTGGTTAAAGAGCCAGCCGTTGGTATTATCCTGATAGAGTATTACCCAGCCGATACCGCGCATCGCCCCCGTAGCCTTGAAGTCCTGCTCCCAGCCTTCGTAGCTGCCGTAAGCGGCGGCCACCTTTGTAGCCAGAGCACCCGCTTTATCCAGGGGCTTCTTGCCCCCCAAGTTCCCGAAGTAGTATTCGTGGAGGCGCATGCCGTTGAACTCGAAGCCGAAGCGGCGTTTAAGCTCGGCGTATTCAGGAGTGCCCGTCTTGCCTTCCTTGAGCATAGCCGTCATTATATCCCAGAGCTTGTTGGTGTTGTTCACATAGCCCTGGTAGAGGGTAAAGTGATTTTTAAGCAGGGTTTCGCTGAAACCCTTCATCCCGATAAGAGTGCTGTAGTCCCTGGCTGTATAACCCATTGTCTTTCCCCCTTTACCTTTAGTTAGTCAGCTGATTTTGCCCAGAAACTCCTTGACCTGGTAGTCCCACTCCCGTGAGACCAGCTCCACCGAGGCTCTTTTACCTTCAGGAGAGGCGCTAACCTCGACGCCGCCGCCACCCCCCTCAAAGCAAACGTAACCGGCAGACTCGTCCTTGACCTCCAGGCCATAGCCGCTAGGCCCGAAGAAGGCTACCGCCCGTTTGATTACCTCCTCTGGGCTTAGCTTTGTTTTGGCCGACATTTTGAGCATTCCAACCCCTTTTTATAACATTATATTCTTTTTATCAAGCCCCCCGGCTCTGATTCCTATTACCGGCCATGCTACCGTCAACTGGTCAGCCAGCCACCGTCAACGACGATAGCGGCGCCAGTAATATAGCTGGCATCCTCGGAGGCAAGAAAGACGGCCAGGTTGGCGATTTCCTCCGGTTTGCCCAGCCTGCCCTTGGGGATTCTGAGCAGCACTGGCTCCAGCTGGCCGCTCTCTTTGGCTCCTTTGGTCATATCGGTATCTATCGCCCCCGGACAGATGGCGTTGACGTTTATCCCCTTGGGGGTCAGCTCCAGCGCCAGAGCCTCGGTCAACGCCATGACCCCACCCTTGGAAGCCGTGTAGTGGGCGATAAGGGGAAAAGCGATACCGCACCCCCCGGAGGATATCGAGGCGATATTGACAATGCGGCCCCACTGGTTCTTAATCATCTCCCTGGCCGCCGCCCGGGCGCAGAGGAATTGCCCTTTTAGATTAACGCCGAGCAGTTTGTCCCAGTCCTCGTCGGTAAGCTCAAGGAAGGGTTTGTAGGAGATAATGCCCGCGTTGTTAACCAGTATGTCAAGCTTGCCGAACTCGGCTACCGTTTTCTTGACCAGCTCTTCCACCTCGGGGGTAGAAGTCACGTCGCACTTAACCGCCAGCCCCTTCCCACCCATCTTTTCAATCTCAGCGACCACCTTCTGACAATCTTCCTGGCTGATGTCGCTCACCGTCACGTTTGCCCCCTCTTTAGCCAGAGCCAGGGCTATAGCCCGCCCGATACCCCGCCTGGAGCCGGTGACGATGGCCGTTCTACCCTCCAGTTTCATTTTTATGCCTCCCTACCGCTCTTCTTAACCACGGCAGTCGGCGTCCCTATTCCTCCGTCTCTTTTTCACCTACTGTGCCACATCCACACTCACATGGCCCACCGTTGGCACAAGACTCGCAGCAGTAGAACACACCATCTTTCTCATAGCTGTTCTCATCAACAGTACAACCACACACCGGACAAAGCTGTTCCGCCATTCTTAATCACCCCCTTTGCCCACTTCAGCCCAAGCTGTTCCCCTCCCGGACTAACGTCTTTAACACCTATAATAGCCGACGGCAATAAAGAAGTCATAAAATGAAGTGGGAAAAAGTTACAGAATTATGACATTACTTTATTCAGCCGTTATTTATCGCCCGTCTGGCTCAGGGGCATGGTGAAGAAAAAGGTAGAGCCGTGACCGGGCTCCGATTCCACCCATATATGGCCGCCGTGCGCTTCCACCAGCCGACGGCAGACCATAAGCCCCAACCCTACCCCCCGTACGCCGCTGGGGCGCTTTTCCAGGCGCTGGAAGGGCCCGAAGAGCTTCGCCTGGTCGGCGGGGGAAATGCCGATACCCTGGTCGCTGACGCCGATGACCAGTTGTTCCCCCTGCGGCTTAGCCGATACCCGCACTTTTTCCCCGGGGGGCGAATACTTGACCGCGTTTTCCAGCAGGTTATAGAGAATGCGTTCCAATCGCAGTGGGTCGGCGTAAACCGGGGGCAGGCGGCGGGGCAAGTTGATAACGAATTTATGGGCCGAATACTGGCGCTTTATCTTATCCACAGCTTCCTGAATTGTCTTTTTAACGCTTATCGCCTCGCTATAAAGGACAAGGCGTTGCGCCTGGACGCGGGACAACTCCAGGAGATTAGCCAGCAGGTTGGACAGCGATTCCGACTCCGCCGCTGCATCCTTGAGCAGCTGGCGGGTTTCTTCCGGAGAGAGGCGCTCAGCTTCGGTGAGGGCGGTATTGATTGCCCCCGTAATTACCGTCATCGGGCTGCGCAGCTCGTGAGAGACCAGCCCGATGAAATCGTCTTTGAGCTGGTCCAGCTTTTTCTGCTCGGTGATATTCACCATAATCGAGCGGCTGGCTACCACCCGCCCCTCTTTATCACGTATGGGCCGCACCGAAAGGCTGACCCAGACGCTGCTGCCGTCAGCCCGCCTTACCTCAAGTTCCTGGTCGCGAATTTCCTCACCGCTAAGAAACCTCTTGAAAACCCCCTCGGCGGTAGCCTTTCCGCTAGGCGTTTCGGTATAAAGGTCGGCTACGGGCAGCCCCACCAGCTCCTCACGGCTGTAGCCGAGCAGCTCGGTGGCGCTACGGTTGACCCGTTTAATACGACCATCCTTCCCCACCGATAAATAGGCATCGGGGGCTTCTTCGTAGAGGTCGCGGTACTGTTCCTCCCTCTGCTTCAGGTCTCTGAAAAGAAGGTCGTAGGGCTTTATCAGCCCGGTCTCAATGATAGCCTTGTAGATGAGATAGAAAGCGGCAATCTTGAGGAAATGACCGAGCAGGTTGGGGAAGCCGAAGGGACTCTCGTAAAGGGTGAAGGACAGCTCGGAGGCTATGGTCACGATGATAGCGGCAAATAGAAGTCTTAGTACGACGACATCGAAATAGCGGCGTTTCCGGAACATGGTAAAGATTGCCCCGATTAGAATGAAGGAAATAATGTACTCGCTGACTTTCTTGAACATAGTCAGGCCAGTGCCCTCGACAAAGCAGACAGGAAAGATATTCCAGTAGAAGATGGCGGCAATCAGGAAGGCGCAAACCAGCCCGTAGCCGATAAAGAGGAAGCGCGCCCGCAGCCTGTGCCCGATGAGCAGCGGCGCAATGAGCAGGGAGAGGCTCTGCAGATAGCGGGCGCTCACCCAGAGCTGAGCCGCCGTATTCGTCCCGTGTTCGGGGAAGACGCCCATCCCCGGGTAAGCTAGCGTGTGCAGAAGGTCGAGAAGACCGGTGAAAAGGAAGGCAACGCCGAGAAACAGAAGGTAGCTGTTATCCAGAAAGCGGCGCGAATTCCAGGCAATGATAAAGATGCCGAAGGCGACAACAACACTGAATATCTCGGCAAGGCTGTGGAAGAGGAGGTAGTTATAGAGGCTGGCTGAATAGAGCCCGATAAGAACCAGCGCCCCAGTCAGGGCGCTTATATACCAGCGTGACTGTCTCGTATACATTCGGCTAAAGCCCCGATGGACAACTATCCCTGCGTGATAATACGCCGATAATACTCCTGCGTCAAGGCTCAAGGCTTTGACATCAGCCAAAGAGCCGACTATTATTACAAGCAACGATAACTATCTCGGAGATACCCTTGAAGCAATTTCGCATACTGGTAGTCGACGATGAAGAGCGAATAGTGCATTTTCTCAGCTCCAAGCTGAAGGCTTTGGGCTACGAGGTGCTGACCGCCAGCGACGGCGCTAAGGGCTTGGAGCAGGCCCAGGCTCAGGAGCCCGACCTGATTGTACTCGACCTCATCATGCCCAATATGAACGGGCTGGAGATGCTCAAACAGCTGCGCAGCTTTTCGGCGGTACCGGTTATCATTCTCAGCGCCAAAGGGGCTGATGCCGACCGGATTCAAGGGCTGCGACTGGGCGCCGATGACTACCTGCCCAAGCCATTCAACCCCGACGAACTGGTGGCCAGGATTGAGGCGATTAGACGCCGATTGGAACCGAAGAAGGGTAAACCCCCCGAGCTCTTCCGCATGGGTGATGTGACCATAGATTCTAGCAAGCGCCAGGTGCTGGTCGGCGGCGAGTCCAAATACCTGACCCGGACCGAGTGGCTGCTGCTCAGCCAGCTGGTCAACAACGCCGGGCGGCTTATGCTCTACGAGGAACTGCTCACCCGGGTCTGGGGTCCCGAATACCGCGACGATATCCAGATACTCCGCACCTGGCTTAGCCGACTACGGCATAAGCTCCAGAGCGACCCCCAGAGCCCGCAGCTCATTCGCACCATACCCAAGGCCGGCTACATCATCGACCGCCCACCGGACTAAGGTTAACGCCCTCCCCCCACTAATGTCATAATTCTGTAACTTTTTCTCCCTTCATTTTATGACTTCTTTATTGCCTACTGGTTATTATTGGGGATATACACCTTCTACGAGAATTTCTTATGGTGATAACCATGGCAAGGGGTGATGTTAAGGTGATAAGAATGAAGAGCTGCCCTAAATGCAAAACGGGCGATATTACCATTGATAGAGACCACCACGGCTGGTACGAGTACTGCATCCAGTGCGGCTATCAGAGCGACCTGGTAAGCGTGGCTGAGTCAGGGCAGAAGCAGGCCTCCAGCGGCAAGAAGCGGCCAACACTTCCTCACAAAGGAGCTTAAGGCATGCTCGACGGGAAGAGGATTGCCATCCTGGCTGAAGAAGACTTCGAGGACTCGGAGCTTATCGAGCCCTTGAGGTCGATGAAGAACGCCGGTGCCAGGGTGGTGATCGTGGGCACGGGCTCCAAGGAAAACTACCACGGCAAGAGGGGCACCGCCACCATAAGCGTAGATAATACCGCCGACAAGGTCAAGGCCGAGGATTTTGCCGCCGTTATCATACCCGGCGGCTATGCCCCCGACAATATGCGCCGCGACCCAGACATGATTGAGCTGGTAAAGAAGGCGTACGAACTGGGCAAGGTGGTAGCGGCTATCTGTCACGGGCCGCAGTTGCTTATCTCGGCTGACATAGTCAGAGGACGCAGGGTTACTTCCTGTCCCTCTATAGTCGTTGACTTGGAAAACGCCGGCGCCGAGTGGGTCGACGCCCCCGTAGTCCAGGACGGCAACCTCATCACCTCGCGCAAGCCCGCCGACCTGCCCAGGTTCAATAAAGCCATCATTGAAGCCCTGAGACAATAAAAATAAGGAGGGGGGAAATGGCTGTTGACCAATCTATCGAAAGGCGACTTGGCCGACTGCGTATCTGGAATCTCGTTGTCGGACTGATTCTCGCCGTACAAGCTGCTTTGATGGCAGTGCTCACCAACGATTTTTCTCTTCCGGTGACATCAACCTTCATGACCGGTCAGCCCGGAACAGCGGCCGAGCTTCACCATCTGTTCGATATTCCAACGGGTTGGGGTGTTTTCACTTTCCTGGCAATCTCGGCTGTTGCTTTGTTGTTAATCGCATCGCCTCTGGTTTTCCCCTGGTACAAGCGCCACCTGCTACAGAACCGTAACTACGGGCGCTGGATAGAGTACTTTTTCAGCTCCTCTATTATGATCGTCTTAATCGCTCAAATCACCGGCATCAGCGATATTGCCGCCTTAATAGCCATCTTCGGCACTAACGCTTGTATGATACTCTTCGGAGCGCTGCAGGAGAAATACGAAAACCCGGGCAAGCCCAGCTGGCTGCCATTCTGGTTCGGCAGCTTTGCCGGGGCCATCCCCTGGATTGCGATTGCGATTTACGTCTGGGCGCCAGGGCTCAACTTATCGCCACCCGGCTTCGTCTACGGTATCATTGCCTCGCTGTTCGTTTTCTTCAACTGCTTTGCCATCAACATGATATTGCAGTACAAGAAGGTGGGACCCTGGCGGGATTACCTTTTTGGGGAGAAGGTATATATACTGCTCAGTCTCACGGCCAAGGCGCTGTTAGCCTGGCAGGTGTTCTTCCCGGTGCTGATGCCAGCCTAG
>CAZPLG010000032.1:0-12727 GCA_964587415.1 uncultured Dehalococcoidales bacterium
ACCCTACAGAGGTGTAACCTCTATATACTTCTCTCCCCACCCCACCTTGGCTAACGTGCGTTTTCTGTCCCAACCCAGCTCGAAGAGTCTTCGACCCGCCCTAATGAGTTAAACTCCTTAATCTGGGGGATACGCCGCCCTGCCACCTAGGGTTTTTCTTCCCACCTAAAACCCACCCTATAAGGGTGGTACCCCTTATATATCCTCCTTTAGGGTTGTGCCCCACCCCGATTTTATCTATTCCCGCCCGCCGCCCTTTTAAGGAATTAAGAGGGGTTACACCCCCCTTAAACACCCCATTGGGTTGAGAACTCAAAAGGGTTGCCAGCTCTATAATATTTTGGGGGGAGTTGAAGAGGGGGCTCCGCCCCCTCTTCTTAAAAGACCTTTGTGGGCGGGTTGGTGTGGGAAAAATGACTTGGGGGGTGGGGGAAAACGAAGAGGCAGGCGCTTTTTATAGCGTCTGCCTCTGTTCTTGTCGGTTGTTAGCGGGAGTTAGGCGGTCTTCTTGGTTAAGGCTTCCCGGCGGGCGGCCAGCTTAGCCAGCTTGCGCTGGGTGGCTTCTTCCATGTTCTGCCCGAACTCGCAGGTCTCGCACTGGAAGAGGCGGGTGCAGAGCCTGTAGGCGACATTGCCCTTGAGGGCATAGCGGCAAACTCTCCGGCTGCCCGGTAGTTCCTTGAATTTCTCCAGGGCGGCATCAAGCTCCGCCGTGTCCCCCTTAGCCATCTTCTCCTGCATCTCCTGGTCGAACTCGCAGGTTAGGCAGTCGTAGTTGTTGGTGCAGATGCGCTGGGAGACCATACCGAGCTTCATCCAGACGCATTCCTTGGGTTTGACCGCTTCGGCAGCGGCTTCCCCTTCAGCCGTTAGCTCGACCGCGGGCTGGGCGATTGCCTCTTTGGTCTTCCGTATCCAGATCCGTGTCTCGATGCTGCCTGGAGCCGTCCGGAGGACAGCCTCGAATTCGGCTAGAGCTTCCTCGTAGTGGCCCTTCTCGGAGAGAGCCTGTCCCCACTTGAGGTGGTCTTGAATTTCTTCCGGAGCTACGGCAATCATCTCTTCCCCTGCCGTCGGTTTGGCTAGAACCCTTTCTTTCTCCGTCCTTGTCTTCATTTTCTTGCCTCCTTGTCTGGTTTCTCTCTCATCCTCTTATAGCTTACCCTATCGCCCCTCGGCTGCCATCGGTTATAAGGCTTATTTGGGACTGCCGGAAATGCTTAATCTGAGGGGCTTTTTTAATAAGCATTTTGTACTATTGAATTTATTGAAGTGGGGGGTAAGGTGGTTTATAATGGCGGTGGAAGCGATTCGTGAGGGGGGCATGGAAAAGATTAAGGTTTTGCTCGCCGAGGACCACGTGATGGTACGCGAGGGCACCCGCGAGTTTTTGCAGCGTGAACCGGATATGGAGGTGGTGGGGGAGGCCGGTGATGGCGAAGAGGCAGTCAGGTTGGCCAAAGAGCTTAAGCCGGACGTGGTGGTGATGGATATCGCCATGCCCAAGCTCAACGGGGTGGAGGCTACCAAGCAGATAAAGAAGCTTCACCCTTCCATAGCCGTGCTGATACTGACCGCCTACGACTACGACCAGTATATTTTTGCCCTTCTGGAGGCGGGGGCGGCCGGCTATCTGCTCAAAGGGGTAAAGGTACGCGAGCTGATTGACGCCATCAGGGCGGTCTATGCCGGTGAGTCGGTGCTGCACCCCGTCGTCGCCCGTCGGGTGGTAGACCGCATGATATCCCCCAAGAGCGCCGAGACCCCGGCCATCGAGCCTCTTAGCGAGCGCGAGATGGAGGTATTGAAGTTAGCCGCCACCGGCGTGAGCAATAAGGATATCGCCCAGCAGCTTTTCCTCAGTCCGCGCACGGTACAGGTGCACCTGGGGAACATCTTCAATAAGCTGGGGGTGGCTTCGCGCACGGAAGCGGTTTTATACGCGTTGCGAAAGGGCTGGCTCAGCCTGGACGATCTGCCCTGAGTTTCTGAACCAGTCGGGGGTCGTAGATATGTCTCCCTTAAGTCGGGCGTCAAGGGTTATGGCTAACCACCAGTTCTGGCTGGTGGTAGTCATGTTTGCCTTGGGCGTAATCCTGCACTACCCGCAGCAGATACTGGGCACGGATTCGTCTTCGCTGCTTTCCTCCCTGGGGCTGACCCGTCACGCCGTGGAGCGGGTCTTCCTGCTGCTGCCGATAAGCTACGTGGGCCTCGTCTTCGGGCTGAAGGCGGGGCTGGTCAGCCTGGGGGTGGCGCTGGCTATTATGCTGCCCCGAGCTATCTGGCTTTCCTCAAGCCCGCCCGACGCCTTCTTCGAGATCGGGGGGGTTATCGTTATCGGCGGGCTGGTCAATCTGTGGTTCCACTTCCACCGCCGCGATATCGCCCGCCGCAAGAGCGCCGAGGGGATGCTGACCAAGATTATCGACGGCTCTTCTATCCCGGCCTTTGTGCTCGACAAGCGACACCAGGTCACCCACTGGAACACGGCGCTGGAGTCACTTTCGGCGGTAAAGAAGGGGGAGATAATCGGGACGGACGAGCAGTGGCGGGCGTTTTACCCGGCGAAGAGGCCGGTTATGGCCGATTTAATCGTGGACGGGGCTACGGCGACCAGGATAGCCGCCCACTATCGGGGTAAATACAAAAAATCCGACCTCATCGAGGGTGCCTATGAAGCCGAGGACTGGTTTCCCAAGATGGGCAGGGGAGGGCGGTGGCTTCACTTTACGGCCAGTCCAATAAAGAATAACAGCGGTGAAATCATCGGGGCGATAGAGACCTTAGAGGACGTCACCGAGCGCAAGAACGCCGAGGAGAGCCTGCGCAACCATTTGCAGGAGATTACCCGCGCCCAGGAGGAAGAGCGGCGGCGTATCGCCCGGGAGCTTCATGATGAAACCGCCCAGGACCTGGTAATCCTGCTGCGCCAGGTGGACGAGCTGATGCTCGTCGCCGATAACCTGTCGGTTGAGAATGGCGCCCTTCTGGAGGGGTTGCGGCAGAAAACCAGCGATATACTGGACGGGGTTCACCGCTTCAGCCAGGACCTGAGGCCGTCGGTGCTGGACGACCTGGGTCTGCTGCCGGCGCTGGAGTGGCTCGCCGCCGACCTGACCGGGCACTTCGGCATAGCGGTAGAGATGAAGGTGGAGGGCTCGGTGCGCCGCCTTCCCCCTGAGGTGGAGCTGGTGGTGTTCCGTATCGCCCAGGAGTCGTTAAGGAATGTTTGGAAGCACTCGGGGACATCCAAGGCGCGCGTCACGCTGAAGTTCGGCGACGACAAAGCCGTCCTGACGGTGGAGGACGAGGGCAAGGGCTTTAAGCTGCCGAAAAAGATGGCCGACCTGACCGTGGCCGGTAAACTGGGACTGACCGGTATGCAGGAGAGGGCCCAGCTCGTCGGGGGAAAGCTGAGTTTACAGTCCGCGCCAGGCAAGGGAACGACGGTGATTCTGGAGTTTCCAGTCTGGGCTAACCTGTGGCTCTGGTCATAGCGTAAAAAAACTGGTATATTAGTGGTTGTATATGCGTTGCGCTATTATTGCCGACATTCATGCCAATCTGGCAGCTCTTACGGCGGTACTGGTCGATGTTAAGGAGCGGGGGGGTGTGGAGGAGATATGGTGTTTGGGGGATGTCGTGGGTTACGGCCCCGACCCGCACGATTGCATCGAGCTTTTGCGCCAGACCAAGCACGTCTGCGTGGCCGGCAACCACGACCTGGCGGCGGTGGGGCAGATAGATAACACCGAGTTTAACCCCGACGCTGTCGCCGCTTCAGAGTGGACGACGGAGCAGTTGACTTCGCGGGACGTGGATTACATCAAGAAACTGCCGAGGGTTATCCACAAGGGCGATTTTACGCTGGTGCACGGCAGCCCCAGAGAGCCTATCTGGGAGTACGTGCTTTCCATCAGCGGCGCCAGGGAGAACTTCGCCCACTTCAATACCCAATTTTGCCTGCTGGGGCATACCCATGTGCCCGCCGCCTTTAGCTACGACGAGGGGGGCGCCTGTTCCTTCCGCCAGTTTAATCCGGAGAAGGAGCTGGTGCCGAATAAAGCGCGTTTGATTATAAACCCGGGGGCGGTGGGGCAGCCGCGGGACGGCGACCCCAGAGCCAGCTACGCCATCTACGACAGCGATAAGCAGAAGTTCTGGCTCTACCGCGTCAGCTACGACGTGACCGCCACCCAGGCTAGGATGGTGGAGAAAAAGCTGCCCATGCGCCTGGTGGCCCGTCTCAGCCACGGGGTTTAAGCCTGTTCACCTTCAATTGTTGACACGGGATAGGCTCAGACGATAAACTTATTTGTTGCATTCCCCCGTTTTTCAGGCTGTTATAGTCTCTAGCGAGGAGGTGATAGCTCGAAGGTTAAGAGTTGAATTTCGCCCCTCGCATTTTATTATTCGTAGAGGGAGGAGATAAGTTAGATGGCAAAAATACCGGACAAGATTGAAACCTGGCAGATGGTAGAAGGGGGCAAGCTGGCCAGGACCAGCATCGACGTCCCCGAAATCAAGCCCGGCGAGGTGCTGGTGGAGATTGCCGGCTGTGGCGTCTGCCATACCGACCTGGGCTATTTTTACGACGGCGTGCCCACGGTGTGCAAACCGCCGCTGACGCTGGGGCACGAAATCAGCGGCACCGTAATCGCGGGTGATAGCAAGTGGGTTGGCAAAGAGGTGATTATCCCCGCGGTGATGCCCTGTAACAAGTGCCCCATTTGCGCTGCAGGCCGGGGTAACCGCTGCCTGGCGCAAAAAATGCCGGGCAACAGCATGGATATCTACGGCGGTAATTCCAGCCACATCGTCGTTCCAGCCGAGGACTTATGCCTAGTCCCGGACAGGAAGGGCGTGCCGCTTTCCCATTTCGCGGTCATCGCCGACGCCGCGACCTCACCCTACCAGGCGGCGATGAGAGCCGAGGTGAAACCGGGCGACCTGACCGTAGTTATCGGGGTTACGGGGGGGCTGGGGGTTTATGCCGCCCAGATTTGCAAGGCGCTGGGGGCTAAAGAGGTTATCGGTATCGCCCGCAACCCGGAGAAGCTGAAGAGGGCGCTGGACTACGGCGCCACCCACGTTATCAGCTCGGTGGATAAGAGCCCGCGCGATATACGAGACGAGTTCCGCGCCTACTGCAAAGAAAAGGGCATACCGGCCAACTACGGCTGGAAGATATTCGAGTGGACGGGCACGGGCGGGGGCCAGGCTATCGCCCTGGAGTTATTGTCTTTCGTGGGTAAGCTGGTGATCTGCGGCTTCGGCATGCAGAAGAACGAGTACGCCCTATCCCGCCTGATGGCCTTCGACGCCGACATCCTGGGCTCCTGGGGTTGTCTGCCCAAGTACTACCCCGAGGTCCTGAAGATGGTCCTGGAGGGTAAGATACAGATCGAGCCCTTCGTCGAGACGAGGCCTATGAGCACCATACAGCAAGCCTACGAGGAAGCCCACAAGGGCGGGCTGACCAAGAGAATAGTCCTGACCCCTGATTTTTAAACTAAAAAATAGAGGAGGTATTAGCAATGGCTCTAGATTGGGTACCTAGGGAAGGTGGTATCAAAGACCACAACATCTGGGGCATGGAGCATTTCGGCACCGAAGCTCCCTGCACCATGTACGAGGAAAAACCCATAATCGACCCCGGCGGCAAGCCGGTGGAGGGGCTCTACAGCGCCTGGATTACGCTGAACAACCCCGCCCAGTACAACTCCTACACCACGGAGATGGTTAAGGGCGTTATTGCCGGTTTTCACCGCGCGCAGATGAACCGTGGGGTGGTGGCGGTGGTCTTCACCGGTGCCGGCCACAACGCTTTCTGCACGGGCGGCAACACCAAGGAGTATTCGGAATACTATTCGACCAAACCGACGGAGTACGGGCAATATATGGACCTCTTTAACGGCATGGTCGATTCCATCCTGATGTGCCAGAAGCCGGTTATTCGGCGGATCAACGGCATGAGCGTCGCCGGCGGACAGGAAATCGGCGGTGCCTGTGACATCGCTGTGGCTTCCGACCTGGCTATCTTCGGGCAGGCGGGACCCCGCCACGGCTCGGCGCCGGTGGGCGGCTCTTCCGACTTTTTACCCTGGGCGCTGACCATCGAGGACGCCATGTGGAACTGCATCTCCTGCGAGATGTGGAGCGCCTACAAGATGCACCGCAAGAACTACCTGAGCAAGGTGGTGCCGGTGCTCAAGCAGGGCGACAAGTTCATCCGCAACCCGCAGGTCTTTACCGACACCTACGTTAAGGACGGCGAGATTGTCTACGGCGAGTTCCTCAGGGGCGATGAAGCCAAGAAAGCCCGCGAGCTGGTCAAGTCGCTGGAGGTGGACCTCACTCCCCTCGATAACGAGGTCAACAAGATACTCTGGACCTTCACCAACCTCTTCGAGGGCTGCCTGATGAAGTCAATCATCGGTGTCCGCGAGAAGAAGAAGTTCTTCTGGGATATGAACAAGAACGACCACCGCTACTGGCTGGCGGTCAACATGACGGGCGAAGCCTTCCTGGGCTTCGGCGCCTTCAATACCAAGAAGATAACGGGCAAGGACACCATCGACTTTATCAAGTACCGCCGGATGGTTGCCGAGGGGCACCCCATAGACGAGGAGCTTTTCGAAGCCGTCTTGGGCAAACCCCAGCCAAAAGAGTAAAAACAGACCTTATAGTGGTGAAAAGCCCCGAGGTAAAACTCGGGGCTTTCTTTTTTAGCGGGTGTTTTTCGTCCCACCCAATACCCACCCTATAGAGGTTAGACCTCTATTAACTCCTTATTTTGGGGTTTTAAAGGGTGGCAAGGCCAGGTCCGAAGAGTTAACGCTGGAACAGCGTAGTGAAATAGCCGAGAATGCTGCTATGGCTAGGTGAGGTAGGGAGAAAAATTATTTCGCTCTCGTTTGGTATCCTTCGTGGTGAGGGTCATGCCAAATCAAGAAGAACGTGGTAATATCCTTAAACCCCCATATTCTTGGTTTGCAAGCCAAACAAATTTGGAATAGTTCTGGCAGATATTCTAATCTGCGCTCCCTTAGTCGTTCTTTTAATTCTCTCGGTAGCCTGTCAAACTTCCAAGAGTGATTGTGTATGCTTTTTTCTCTTACCCCTTGCCATGTTAACCCTTCGTGGGTCTGTAATTCCTCTACGACATCTAACAAGAGAGTCCGAGAATCGCAATTACACCACCCCAACTTGTGGAAGTCATAGTCTAGATACCGTTCACTTACGCGCCAAACGAATTTACTGCTGGCATCAGAAGGAGGGGATTTTCTGATTTTTGGTTGTTTGCCTATTATTGGCTCAACCGCATAACGGGGTTGTTTCTTGCCCGTCCTCTTTTTCATAACGAACTATAATATTCTTCTAAAGAAGACAGCGTTATCTCATTCTCGCAATGTTCACCATCAGGGATTCCCTCACGAGCCTTTACCCAAGGGTCTTCCATGTGAGTCAGGTCGCTTAGCCATTGGGCAGACTTATCACCATAGACGTTTAGCACAGCGTCAATAGTCTCCTGCTCTTGCGGAGTCAAGTTGCCCTCGTCTCCCTTTGGTAGTGTGGAGATTTGATATTGCCCTTTGTGTATTTGATATAGATCAGGTACAACCGGCCCACTTGCCCAAGCTTGTATCTCCTCATCAAAAACAGGCTTCTGGTCCCACACGACAGACCATGCTTGGCAATAGTAAACAAGCTTCTGTAGCTTCATGGTGGTCACTAGGCCTTGCTCGCGGAGGATATACCGGGCTACATCAAAGACATTAGCCATTTTAGCCCCCCTTTGATTATGCCCTCTTAATAGGAATTTTAACACCTCTTTAAAAAATGTCAATATTGGCGTCTGAGGTATACCTTGGTTAACTTTATTATAGCACATATGTTCTATCAATTATACTATATTTGTCGATTTAGGAAAAATTTTCACAAAATGCCTCCAAACTCTCCTCTTTTTTAGCTTGACAAAGGAGAGGGCACCGATTAGCATTCTAGTGAGGTCGTGCTAGACGGGGAGCCAGCGGTGCCCTGAACTCGCAATCCGCTATAGCGGGGTCGAATTCCCGCTTGAGGCCTTTGTCTGGTGGGACTACCCGTATTAAGCGGTGTTGAAGGCCGGGTCTTGCGCGGCGGAGCGCTATGAATCCCGTCAGGTCCGAGAGGAAGCAGCGGTAAATAGAAGCCCCGGGTGCCGCAGGGTTACCTGGTTGGAGCTGGCTGGTCCGGGCAAGCTGTTGGGCGGGGTCGAGGGTGGGTGCACGGCCTCATTGATTTGATGGATAGAAGCCCGAATCCGCTTTTGGCCGAGACCAGGAGGCTGCTGCGCCAGTCCGACCTCAGGGCGAGAAAGGGGCTGGGGCAGCACTTCCTCATCGACGGGGAGGTGCTGGAGACGGTTATCGCCGCCGCCGAGCTCGACTCCGATGACCTGGTGGTGGAGGTGGGGCCGGGGCTGGGTATCCTCACCAGGGAACTGGCTCAAAGAGCGGGTGGGGTGGTTGCCATCGAGCTGGATGATAAGCTGGCGGCTTTGCTGGAGAAGACGCTGGCTTCTTTTAATAACGTCACTATCGTCAACGGCGATGTGCTCAAAATTGAGCCGAAGGGGCTGGTAAAGGGGCGGAATTATAAGGTGGTAGCCAACCTGCCCTACTACATTACCTCGCCCGCCCTGCGCCACTTCCTTGAAGCCGAAGCTAAACCGCAGACGATGGTGGTCATGGTGCAAAAGGAGGTCGCCGAAGCCATCGCCGCCAAACCGGGCGATATGAGCCTGCTCAGCGTCGGCATCCAGTTCTACGGCGAGCCGAAAATAATAACCAGCGTCCCCGCCGAGTCTTTTTACCCCGCCCCCGAGGTCAGCTCGGCAATACTAAAAATCAATGTCTATCCAAAGCCTGCGGTGGATGTTGACGAGGCGGGCTTTTTCGACACCGTGCGGGCGGGCTTTGCCGCCCCGCGCAAGCAGCTAGCCAACTCGCTGGCTAAGGGTCTGGGGCGGGAAAAGAGCGCGGTCTTACCTGTTTTGCAAAAGGCCAAGGTAGACCCGCAGCGGCGGGCGGAGACGTTGAGCATCGCGGAGTGGGCGGAACTCTGGCGGGTCTTTGAGGAGAAGCATGCTGACGGTTAAGGCACCGGCCAAGATTAACCTGACGCTCGAAGTCCTGGGCGAAAGGCCCGACGGCTTTCATAACATCCGCAGCGTTATTCAAGCCATCGACCTCTGCGACAGCCTGGGTTTCAGCCTGAGCGATAAAATCGAGGTCGGCAGCGATAACCCCGACTTTATTGCCGAAAAGAGCCTGGTACTGAGCGCCGCCGTCCTGCTGCAGAAGGTCAAGGGGTGCTCCCAGGGAGCCAGGATAGAAATCGAAAAGAATATACCCTTTGCCTCGGGGTTGGGGGGGGACAGCAGCGATGCCGCCGCCGTACTGCTGGGGCTTAATGAGCTCTGGCCGCCGAGCCTGACGCCGTCGCAATTGCTGGAGCTGGCGACGAGGCTGGGTTCCGATGTCGCCTTTTTCCTCTACGGGGGCACGGCGCTGGCGGAGGGGAGGGGGGAGAAGGTTGCCCCCCTGCCTTCATTGCCTCATAGCTGGGTCGTCCTGGTCGTACCCCCGCTAGCCCCCATGGCGGGCAAGACTAAGCAGCTCTACGACAGGCTGGAGCCCAACCACTATAGCAACGGGGAGATTACCGATAGTATGGTGGTGGGGTTGACGCGGGGGGCGGTAAGCCCGTCGATGCTCTTCAACGCCTTCGAGAACGTCGCCTACGACTTTTTCCCGGAATTGAAAGTCTATAAGGAGCATTTTCTAAAAGTAGGGGCGGGACGCGTCCACCTGGCCGGCTCGGGGCCGACATTATTTAGCATGATGGAGGACAAGGTTCAAGCCGAGGACTTATACCAGCGTTGTAGGGACCAGGGGCTGGATTGTTACCTGGCGGATACGCTTTCGTCTCTGAATAGGTTATAATCAGGGCTAAAGTAGGATTTAAGGAGTCGAAATGGCGGGACAAATAGTTCTGGCGATGGTTATCGCTTATCTGCTCGGCTCTATCCCCTGCGCCTACCTTATCGCGCGGCTGGTGAAGGGGGTGGACATCAGGAAGGTGGGTGGGGGGAACGTGGGGACGGTCAACACCATGCGGGAGATAGGCACCCTGCCCGGCTTAGGTGTGCTCTTTGCCGACATAGCCAAGGGGGCCCTGGCCGTGCTCATCGCCCAGTGGCTGGGGCTGCACCTTTACTGGGTCTTCGCCGTGGGCATAGTGGCGGTGGCGGGGCACAACTGGCCGGTCTGGCTCAAGTTCCGGGGAGGACAGGGGCTGGCCACTACCATGGGGGTGCTGCTGGCTTTCTCTCCCATCCCCTTTGCCATCTGCTTCGGCGTCCTGCTGGTGGCGCTCATCTTCACCAGCAACGTGAGGCTGTCGGCGGTGGTGGGGTTCATTTTTCTGCCCCCGCTCGTCTGGGCTTTCGGGGGGGAGTTGAGTGTCATTATCTATTCCATAGTCCTGCCCGTCCTTTGCCTGTTGAAGACGATACCCCGCTTAAGGTCGGAGACATCCAAGGCGGGGGTGGGGGAAAAGAAGAAGGGGCTTATCTTCGACCGGGACTATACGCCGTGGCAGACAAAGAAAAAGAAAGATTGATATTCGGAGGTGCAAAGTGAGCAAGACAGAGAAGAACCTCGAGGAAGCCTTTGCCGGAGAAAGCCAGGCCAGCCGGCGTTACCTTTTCTTTGCCGATAAGGCGGAGGGCGAGGGGCATCCCCAGATAGCGCGGCTCTTCCGGGCGGCGGCGGGGGCGGAGACGGTGCACGCCCGCAATCACCTTGAGGCCATGGACGGTATCGGCTCGACGGCCGAAAACCTGAAAGAGGCTATCAAGGGGGAGAACTACGAGTTCAGCGAGATGTACCCCGCTTTTATCGAACAGGCTAAAGAGGAAAAGCAAACACGGGCGGAGATTAGCTTTGACCGCGCCAACAAGGTGGAGAAGGTCCACCACGCTTTATACCAGAAGGCGCTGGAATCACTTGAGGCGGGCAAGGAATTGAAGGAAGAGCCTTACTTCGTATGCTCGGTCTGCGGCTATACCGTGGCCGGGGAAGCCCCGGATAAATGCCCCATCTGCGGCGCGCCCCGGAGCAAGTTTTTCGAGGTGGGGTAGGTTAATCCTGTTTATCCAGCCAGCCCCTGACTAATTCCATCTCGTCATCTTTGGAGGCAATCTCGCCGTCCAGCCGAGCCTTTTGCAGCCGTTCCATTATCTCCCTGATTTCGGGGCCGGTGGTGACGCCCAACCTTATCAGGTCGTCGCCGGTGAGCGAGATTTCAATGTATTTGAGGCGGGTGAGGTAGAGGTGTATGTTCTGGCTGGCGGTGGGGGACTCGGTGGCGATGGAGTTAGCCACCAAAGCCGGGGAGGAATAGGCCTCGACGAGGCGGAAGATACCGCTGGGGGAGAGGCCGGGGGTGGCCATCAGGCGCATCTTGCTCTTGAGGACGGCGGTGTCAATAAGTATCTGCGCCAGTGCCTTGGGCAGCCTGAGGCGGGATATGAAGCGGTCGGTTTCGTCCTTGGTCAAGGGGTAAGCCAGCAGCGCCAGGTAGAGGCCGGCTTCGGGTGGGGCGGGGGCGCTGAGCTTGCGCGCCAGCTCGAATTTTTCCGCCAGCCAACCGTCGCCCCTGAGAGAGGGGTGGAGTGTGGGCAAAACTCCCAGTTCGGCGGCGCGGCGGAAGACCTTCTCCGGGTATTGTTCTTTGAAGATGCATTCGACCTCATAGCGGGTGCGGTCGGCACTGATGGTCTTGAGCATGTCAATATCGCGCTTGAGCAGGCCCAGCGTCTTTTTCTCTAGGTGGAAGTCGAAGCGCTGCTCGTAGCGCAGCCCGCGCCAGATGCGCGTGGCATCGTCGATAAAGCTCTTTTCGTGGAGGACGCGGATGAGCTTGTTCTTGAGGTCGTCGCGCCCGCCGTGGGGGTCGATGGGCTGGCCGTAGAGTCCGGGGTTTAAGCCCAGAGCCATGGCGTTGATGGTGAAGTCACGGCGGCCGAGGTCTTCGTCAATCGAGCCGGGGGTGATTTGGGGTAGTGCCCCCGGTTTCTCGTAGGTTTCGGTGCGGGCGGTGGTCAGGTCGACGCTCCAGTTGTCCCATAGGAGCTTGGCGGTGTTGAAGCGGGGGTGGGTGGTGATTTTGCCCTTGACGTTCTTTTTGAGCTGCTGCGCCAGCTCAATGGCATTGCCTTCCACCACCAGGTCGAGGTCGAGGTTGGCCTGCCCCAGCATCAGGTCGCGCACCACCCCGCCCACCAGGTAGAGCTTTTCGCCACGGGTGTGGGCGATTTCGCCCGCCATCCACATGAAGTTGACCAGCTCGGCGGGGAGCTGTTTTTCTATTTCTTTGGCCAGATTAAGACGCTTGGGCATCTCTTTGGGTAAATTATAACACAGGTGTTTTCGGTTGCCTATGGGCTTATACCCCGTATTCACCCTCTAGAATTTCTTTTGGGGGTGTTCTCCGCCCCACCTCCCCGCCTTGTTAGTGGAGGTCTTTCTGTCCCAACCCATCCCGCCCTAATGAGTTAATATCCTTAATCTGGGGGCACGTTGCCCCCCACCCCTCAGTTTTTCGTCCCACACCAGCCCGCCCACAAAGGTCTTTTCAAAAGGGGGCGAAGCCCCCTTTAAAACCCCCGAAACAT
>CAZPLG010000033.1:0-12263 GCA_964587415.1 uncultured Dehalococcoidales bacterium
ACTCGATGTCGGCCTTGTCCACCTCGTCAATGAGCAAGACCACCTGCTCCGGGGCAATAAAGGACTGCCCCAGCTTACCCAGCTTGATGTACTGCTTGATGTCGGAGATATCCTTGTCGCCGAAACGGCTGTCGTTGAGCCGCTGCACGGTATCATAAACGTAAAGCCCCTCCTGGGCCTTGGTCGTCGACTTCACGTTCCAGGTGAGTAGCTTCTTGGCCAGCCCCTGGGCGATGCTGTGGGCGAGCAGGGTCTTTCCCGTCCCCGCCTCCCCCCTGATGAGCAACGGCCTTCCCAGGGCGATTGACACGTTGACGGCATTCTCCAGCGGTTCCGAGGTAACGTAGTCCTCCGAGCCGCAGAATTGGGCAAAACTATCCTTTTCCACTACAATTTGCCTCCTGAAAGATTTGCCGCGGACAGATTAATTCTGTCGCAGCTGAACTTGATGCTTTTAGAGGGGTTTAATCACACCCACACTAAATTATACCTGAGAGGGGGAGATATAAGCAAACTTGGGGGTGGGGGTGGTAAAGGGTGAAGGGCTGTCTTGACTTAACAACTATAGCATGCTAGCATCTCGCCATAAGGCAAAGGCATGGCTAAGAAGAATTTCACGGTCGAAGACCTTAAACGCTGGCGGCAAAAAGGGCTTCTATCCGATGACCAGCTAAAAGCTATCCTGGCTGAAGAAGGCCTGGAAGCTGAGCCCGAGGCGAAAGAGAAGAAAGCCGGTCTGAACCTGGTCACCGTGGCCTATTACTTCGGAGGCTTACTGGCTTTCTTCTCCCTTGTCTTCTTCGTGGGCATGAGCTGGGAAGACCTCACCGATTGGTCGCGTATGGGCGTGGCTCTCATAGCCTTGCTCGTGATTGGTGCCCTGGGAGTTTGGCTTCGTTTCCGGCAGGGCTATACCACGGCTGGCGGGCTCCTCCTGTTTGTAGCCACAGCGATAGTGCCCCTCTTCATCTATACGGTAGGGGAACTGCTCGGTTTTGGTTTTGATGAACTATCCGCCCTATTCATGGTCTTGATAAGTCTGGCCGGGGCCCTGGCGGCGCTGATGCTCACCCGATTCTCTCTCATATCCCTGCTTGTAGCCGCCTTAATCCACGCCACCGTTCTGGATATCGCCTGGATAATCGCGGGGGATGGGGATTTTATCGCTGAATCAACCGCCGCCGTTTGTGGAGGGTTTATCCTGCTCGGGATCGCCTTAACGCTTTGGGAAAGAAAGCCCTATGCCTTTTGGTTCAAGCTGTACGGGCTGGTGGGCCTTTACATAGCCTTCACCGCTCTCTTTGTGACGAGTGAGAGCATATTATTTGGGCTTCTGTTCCTCTTGGTGTATCTCATTATGGTAGGTTTTAGCCTGCACTTCCGCGAGGTTATCTATCTGATATTTGGCGCCATCGGGGTTTATACCTATATTATCCGCCTTGTCTTTGACACCTTCGAGGGAACCATATACTTCCCGCTACTGCTTGGGGGCATTGGGATCAGCATTATAGTGCTGGCTGTTCTCTCTCAGCGGTATGGCTCTCGCCTGTTCCGCCGCCGCTCGTAGAGCTTGGGAAGGTCAGGCGCCAATAGCTTTTAGCCCCGCCCCACCCCGATAAGCTCGGCGATATCTTTAACCCCCTCTTTAGCCATAAACGCCTCTATCCCTTCCAGTACTTCGAGAGGGGCTTTGGGGTTGGTGAAGTTGGCCGTGCCCACCTGGACGGCGCTGGCTCCGGCCATAATGAACTCTAGAGCGTCGCTGGCGCTGGCGATACCGCCGATGCCCACCACGGGCACCTTCACGGCGCCGGCCACCTCGTAGACCATGTAGAGGGCGATGGGCTTTATCGCCGGTCCCGATAGACCCCCGCTGACATTGCCCAGCAAAGGTCGGCGTTTGGCTATGTCGATGGCAATGCCCTTAAGGGTGTTGATTAAAGATATGGCGTCGGCGCCGGCTTCAGCCACCGCCACCGCCACCCCCACGATATCGCCCGTGTTGGGGGTCAGCTTGACCATTACCGGCAGGGATGTCGCCGCCCTGACCGCCGCCGTCACTGCGGCGGCTGATTTGGGGTTAGCGCCGAACTCGGCGCCGCCGGCCTTGATGTTGGGGCAGCCGATGTTGACCTCGATGCCCCCGATTCCCGCCACCCCCTCTAGCTTTTTGGCCAGTGTGGCGTACTCCTCGACGGTTTCCCCCACGATATTAACGATGACCGGAACCTGCCACCCTGCCCAGACGGGCGCCTTTTCCTTGATTACAGCTTCGACGCCGATATTCTGCAACCCGATGGCGTTGAGCACGCCGCAGGGCGTCTCCGCTAGCCTGGGCTGGGGGTTGCCTTCCCAGGGCTTGAGGGTAGTCCCCTTGCAAACGATAGCCCCCAGCCTCTGGATATCGAAGAGGTGCTCGTACTCGGTGCCCCAGCCGAAGGTGCCCGAGGCTGTCATCACCGGGTTAGCCAGCAATAAGCCCCTTCCATTCTTGGGCGCCAATTGTACCGAGAGCTTCAAAGACAACTCCTTATCATAAGTCCAGCACGGTGCCCGCGTTATTGAAGAAGAACCTTTCGCCGAACTCCTGAGCCATTATGGCCGACGCCGCCATCCCCGTGCAGTGGCAAGCCCCCAGCCGCTTTACCCCCAGCTCCTTGAGGGCGGCTATCGTTAGCCATATCCGCTCCTCGCTGGCGTCTATCAGGTGGCAGCCGCCGATGACGGTGTCTATTTTTTCCACTCCGCTAATCTTTTGGGCGTGGTAGAGGGTATTGATGATACCGCGGTGCGCGCAGCCCGAGACGACGACCAGCCCGGGTGGGGTCTTTATAATCAACGCCTGGTCGTCCCGAAACTTGTCGGGCTTAAAGCCCCCGCCCTCTTTCACCACCAGCGAGGGCTCAATCTCCTCGTAATCGGTCACCATGGGCACCTCGCCGCTGGTCATTATCGAGTCGCTTATGGCTACCGGTTCCGGGGTCAGCCGAAACTTAGCCCCTAGGCTTTCCAGCTCGCTACGGGAGAAGGGGATGCCGATGTAGCGGGACTCTCCACTCTGGCTGGTGGCGTATTTCGCCTGCCAGATATCGGGGTGGGCGATTACCTCTATCTCCTTGCCCATCTCGCTCAGGACGGAGAGCAGCCCACCGGTGTGGTCGAAGTGGCCGTGGCTTAAGACAATCTTATCGACCTGGCTCAAATCAACGCCCATCAGGTTGGCGTTGTGGACGGTGGAAACGCTCTGCCCTGTATCGAAGAGGACTTTGGCTTCGTCGTTCTCGACCAGTATGCTTAAGCCCCACTCCCCCAGGAAACCATCAATGCCCGCGGTGTTTTCGCTCAAAGTGGCGATGCGCATTCCCATTTTCACCCCTTAATGGTGGTGACTAGTATAGGCCATATCCTGCCCGTCGGCAACCTTCCTGATGAACAAAAGCGGAAAGACGATGTCGCTCAGGCAGCAGGGGAGCCAGACGGCAAGGAAGAGAAAGACGAAAATCAGGGGCAGCAGGGGCACCCAGGAGGCGGTGCCGAAGGCGGTGAAATAGAAAAGCGAGGCCCAGGTGCTCAGCAACACGTGCCCGAAGTGGGGGAATTTGGTGACTTGCTTCCAGTAGCCGATGGCGATGCCGATAGCCGCCGCGGCGTTTATCACTATCCACGTGGGCACACCCAGATAGGGAAAGGCGCTCGTCTCCAGGAAGGGCAGGTGGAAGCCGATGTCGATGCTCAGCGCGCTCCCCTCCACAAAGGGAATCACGGCGTCACTTAAGGTGGCGATGCCCACCGAGCCGAGATAGCCGATTAAAACCGCCGCCCAGAGCCGTCCCTTGCTGTATCTCATGTAAATGGCGGTGGTCACCAGAGCGCTCAGGACGACGTGCAGGGGGTGCAGGGTGTAAAAAATGGACTCGGAAGCGGAGGCGGATAAACCGGTAGCCAGTATTATGGCCATGATGATAATGCCGCTGACCGCCCCGATGGCGGTGAAGGGGGCGTGGGCTTTAAGCTCGCGCAGTATTCGTCTAAGCATTTTGTCGGCAGTTCTGGCAGCGCCCGATGAACTCGAGCAGGTGCCCCTCTATCTCGAAGCCGGTCTCCCGGCAGAGCCTTTCCTCCAGCTCGGTGAGGTGGTAGCCGCTGAAGTCGATAACCTCGCCGCATTCGGCGCAGATAAGGTGGTGGTGGTGCCCCGGGGCGGCGATGGTGTAGCTGTGGCAGCTCCCCCCCGCGTGCAGCTCGCAGATAAGCTCCAGCTTGGTCAGTATCTCCAGGGTGCGGTAGATGGTCACCAGCCCGATGGTAGGGTGGTCCTGCCGCACCTTTTGGTGGAGGGCGGTGGGGGTGAGGTGGTCAGGGCTGGAGGCAATGGTGCTTATAACCGCCCGGCGCTGTGGGGTGAGCTTATAGCCGTGGTGTTTCAGGGAGGCGGTTATCTTCTTTTCGCTAAGTCTCATCTCAGCCTCTAAATGAAAAGGATTATCATTTATATGTATAATTTTATCACGGTTGTCAAGCCCCCAGGTCTTTTTTCCCACACCAACCCGCCCACAAACGTCTTTCAAAAGGGGGCAAAGCCCCCTTTCAAACCCCCAAACCACGAGTAAAGCCCCCTTAATCCCCCTTTACTAAAGGGGGAAATGGTGTGGGGCACAACCTTAAGGAGGATATATAAGGGGTACCACCCTTATAGGGTGGGCTATGGGTGGGTAATGGAAACCTACGCTAACAAGGTGCGGGGAGTTGGGAATAGATAAAATCGGGGTGGGACTTAAAAGTTTCACCTTAAACTATCCTTTGCCCCTACAAAATCCCCAAAATATGTCCGGGGGCATTGACCAAACAAAATAATTGAGATACACTTGAGGTATAGTAGCGCTATGCGCCTATGGCGTTATAGCGCTAGTCCTTCTGCCCAATCTTGCTTTCGCGCAAAATCGTCAACCATAGGCGCTTACCTGCCAGCGTAGGTAAGCAGGGGGAGGGAAAGATGAAGAAGAAGACGCAAGAAACGAATGTAGGCTTCAATCTGCTGCGTGCCCGCCTGGAGAGCGAGCAAAAGCGGCTCAATGAAGAATTAGAACAGCTTAAATCCAGCGTCCGTCCGGCTGACGAACGGCGTGAAGGCAGCCCCTTCGGCAAACGGGAAGAGGAGGCTACCGAGAGCTTTGAACTGGAAAGGCGGCTGACCCTGGAAAAGAGGATTAGAGACCAGCTGGCTGATGTGGAGCATGCCCTGCAGAAGTTCGAAGACGGGAGCTACGGCTTATGCGATAACTGCGGTAAGCCGATAGACCCGGCCCGAATGGAGGCGCTGCCCCACGCCAGCCTGTGCCTGGACTGCAAAGCGCGCCTGGCAAAAGGAGGCGAAAGGTAAGTAATCCCCGGGACAGGCGTTGGCAGCTAAGCTTCTTCCTTATCGCCTTCGGCGTGCTGGTTGCCGACCAGCTCACCAAGCTCTGGATAAGGTCCACCCTGGATATCGGCGAGGTCCTGTGGCAGGCGGGAATCTTTAGCATAGTCCGTGTCAAGAATACCGGTGCCGCCTTCGGCTTATTTCAGGGACAGGCCTTCGTCCTGGCCATACTCGCCGGTGTCGTCATCGCCTTGGTGCTCTTCTATGTCCTCTGGGTTCATCGCCGCTACCCCATTTTCGCTGGCCGCCTGAGCTGGGTGGCGCTGGGCCTGATTCTGGGCGGCATCATCGGCAACCTCATCGAGCGGGTATGCAATCTCATCGACCCCTCGCGCTTCTTAGGGGTTACCGACTTTATCAGCGTCGGCTGGTGGCCCTCCTTCAACATTGCCGATTCGTCGCTGGTGGTGGGTGCCATACTGCTGGCTTGCTCCCTGCTGCTCATGATAATAAGGCCGGATTCATCGGCTTGAGAAGTCATGGACAAGACATATAGCCTTACCGCTGATGAGGGGGACGCCCGTCTCGACAAGTATGTCTGCGCCCGACACTCCGAGCTTTCCCGGACACAGGTGCAGAAGCTCATTGCCGCGGGCAATATCACCGTCAACGGTAAGCCGGCCAAGCCCGGGCTAAGGCTCAATGTCGGCGATAAGATTGAGCTTAATATTCCCCCCACCCCGCCCCAGGAGCTGAAGCCCGAAGCGATTCCCCTTAAAATCATCTACGAAGACGAAGACCTCCTCGCCGTCGATAAGCCGGCCGGGCTGACCGTCCACCCCGCCCCGGGCCACCCCGCCCACACCCTGATCAACGCCATACTGGCCCACTTTCCTCACCTGGCTGATATCGGCGACTCACTGCGCCCCGGTGTCGTCCACCGCCTGGACAAAGATACATCGGGCGTGATGCTGGTGGCCAAGAACAGCACCGCTCAAACCGACCTGGCTAAGCAGTTCAAGTCCCATTCCGTGACCAAGGCATATCTGGCGCTGGTCAAGGGCGTATTAGAGCCCGAAAGCGGTATCATTGAAGCCGACATCGGCCGCGACCCCCGCAACCGTAAGAAGATGGCGGTGGTGGCTGAGGGCAGGGAGGCGCGCACCGAATACCGCGTGGTTAAATATATCGGCGGCTACACTCTGCTTGAGGTTATGCCCGAGACCGGCCGCACCCACCAGATAAGGGTGCACCTGGCGGCTATCGGCTTTCCCGTGGTCGGGGATAAAATCTATGGCGTAAAAGCCCCCTTTTTAACCCGCCAGTTCCTGCACGCCTGCCGATTGGGCTTTAAGCTCCCCTCCACCGGCCAGTACATTGAGTTCGAGTCCGAGCTGCCGGAGGATTTAGAAAAGGCGCTGGAGGCTATTAGCTAGGTCTTTCTTCCCACCCAATACCCACCCTACAGAGGTGTCACCTCTATATACTTCTCTTCCCCCACCCTAGAATGTCGCCAAATTAGATGGTAGAATGGGGGACAGGATAAAGGGGTTTCGTATGGCTATCTGATATCAGAAAGAGTATTCTAATGACGATAGTTTTCTCAGGCGTTCTCCCTGACCTAATTGTGATGACAGTAGATAGTGCAGTCGTCCTTGATTTTAAAAATTCGCGTGAATATGAAACTGGTCAAAAGGCTTATTATTTTGCAGGAGTAGGCAACGTGACGACTTGGGGGGCACGGGACTGTAATAATATCGGGGGATTTCTTGATAAACAAGAGATTTCTCCTGCCACTCATTCGATTGAGGAACTTGCCGACCTAGTTGAGCAATATCTTACCAGAGAGTATCGACCTAGCGAACTTGGATTAGATGATGTGGGCTATCATGTGGCCGGATTTGACCGCCAGCAAAAACCTCGCCTATACCATATATTCTGGGGATTTGACAGACCTCGTCCTGCAAACCAGACTTCTCCAAAATATGGGAAATATGACCACAGCCCTCCTCTTGGGAAAGTCTTTTACCTGTACAATGGGCGTAATGATTTAGCAGACATTGTAGTGAGTAAACTAATACATGAGATAAATGAAGGCAAGGATATACGTTTTGACCCTAGAACCCACGAAGGGCTTGTGCGCTTGGGAGATCTGGTCGTACGCTTTGCTGCGGAAGTAACACCAGAAGTTGAGCCTCCCTTCTTTACATACTTGATTTCTCCACTTAATAGGGCTGTAAAAATTAAGAACGATAGTTTCCACCCTATTAAGCGTGATGCAATCTCACAAAAACTCAAAGAATTGGCTGAGGAAGAAGAATAACCAAGCAAGTCCTTTGAGTATGCAGGTTTAACAAGGGAGGCAAAAATGTCAATCCTGGCCATCTTCGGCTTCATACTGGCTGTCATTAATCCCGTTATCGGCGGGGTGCTGGTGGGCTACCTGGTCTGGCGGGACGAGCCGGACACCGGCTTCCAGATTCTGATACTCTCATTTTTCGTGTTCAGCCTGATGGTCATCGGCTTCATCGTCTGGGCGCGAAGGAAGATTAGAAAGCTGGAAAAGGAGATAAAGGCACTTCAAAAGGGGATTTAAATCATGCCCAAGGATGCAGAGTTTACCGCTTACTGCGGTTTATATTGCGCCGATTGTATCCCTTCTCATAAGGCGTTGTTTGAAGCCGCCGAAAAGTTGAAGGAAGAGTTGGAGAAGTGCCAGTTCGAGAACTATGCCGAGATGAAGAGCCGCAACAACGAGGTGTTTGGAGCCTACCCGGCTTTCGAAGCGGTTTTATCGGCAATAACCGACCTGAGGTGTGCCGACACCTGTGTTAACGGCGGCGGTAATCCCAATTGCCGGATTCGGCTTTGCGCCCGTGAAAAGGGACTAAAAGGATGCTGGGAGTGCTCGGGCTTTGAAGTTTGTGAACTCCTGGAGCCTTTAGCCACGTATCACGGCGATACGCCTAAATTCAATCTGCGTCTGATAAGAGAAAACGGTCTTGAAAATTGGGCAGGTAAAAGAGGTAAACATTACCTGTGGGACAGATAGGAGAAGTTGCTAAATGACCAGACCAGTCCGGGTCCGCTTTGCCCCCAGCCCCACCGGTTATCCCCACGTGGGCAATATCCGCACGGCTTTATTCAACTGGCTCTTCGCCCGCCGCTACGGCGGCAAGTTTATCGTGCGCATCGAGGATACCGACGTCACCCGCAAGGTGGAGGGGGCGGAGAAGGGGATACTGGACTCACTGCGCTGGCTGGAGTTGGACTGGGACGAGGGGCCCGACGTGGGCGGCAACTATGGGCCCTACTACCAGTCGCAACGCCTGAAGCTCTACAAAGACGCCGCCGAAAAGCTTATCGCCCAGGGCGACGCCTACTATTGCTACTGCTCCCCGGGGCGCCTGGAGGCGATGCGCTCGGAACAAGTAAAGCGCAAGCAGCCGCCCGGCTATGACCGCCGCTGCCGCGATTTGACCCCCGAAGAGAGGGCTAAAAAAGAGGCCGAGGGCATCGTGCCCGTGGTGCGCTTTAAGGTGCCATTGGAGGGGCAGACCCGCTTTAAGGATTTAATATACGGCAATGTCGTTTTCGAGAATAATACCCTCGACGACTTCGTCCTGCTCAAATCGGACGGCTATCCCACCTACCACCTGGCTAACGTCGTCGACGACCACGCTATGGAAATAAGCCATGTCATCCGCGCCGAGGAGTGGGTATCGAGCACCCCCCGCCACCTCCTCCTTTATCAGGCGCTGGGCTTCGAGCCGCCGGAGTTCGTTCATCACCCCATGATATTAGGCCCCGACCGCGCCAAGCTGAGCAAGCGGCACGGCTCCGTATCCATACTCGACTACCGCGACCAGGGCTACCTGTCCCAGACCATGTTCAACTTCCTGGCCCTTATCGGCTGGTCGCTGGACGACAAGACCGAGATAATCCCCCGCCAGACGCTGGTCGATAACTTCTCCCTGGAGAGAATCGGTAAGACGGGGGCTATCTTCAACCGCGAAAAGCTGGACTGGATGAACGGCGTCTATATCCGCAGCCTTAGCCCCGAAGATTTCTTCGACGCCGCGCAGCCCTACCTGATGACGGACATCGTCACCGGCGAGGCGCTAATCGAGGACGAAGACTATGTCAGGGCTATCCTGCCCCTGGTGCAGGAGCGCGCTAAGACCCTGCTCGAAGTGGTTGAGCTGACAAAGTTCTTCTTCGCCGACGGGCTTGAATACGACGCCCAGATGCTTATCGGCAAGAAGATGGACGCCCCGTCAACTATTAGCGCGCTAAAGGCGGCGCAGGATAAACTTCAGCCCCTTAAAACCTTCGACACTGGTTCCCTGGAGGCGGTGCTCCGCCCACTGGCGCCGGAGCTGGGGTTGAAGACAGGGCAGCTCTTCGGCGTGCTCAGGGTGGCCGTTACCGGCCAGACCGCCGCCCCGCCCCTCTTCGAGACCATGGCGGTTCTGGGCCGGGAGCGCTGCCTCAAGCGTATTGCCGCCGCTTTATCAAGGCTATGAACAGGCAAGGTGCCCTTTACGGCTACCGCGTCCTCGACCTCACCGATGAGAAAGCCCGGCTCTGCGGCCGCTTTCTGGCCGATATGGGGGCGGAGGTTATCCGCATAGAGAGACCGGGAACGCCCCTGCCTTTTCGCTGGGAAAACTTAAGCAAGCAGTCGATAACCCTGGATATAGAATCAAAGGCGGGGCGGGAGCTATTCAAGCGCCTGGTCGATACCGCCGACATCCTGGCGGAAAGCCACCCCCCGCGCTACCTGGAAAAGCTGGGGCTGGGCTACCCCCGGCTCAATAAAATCAACCCCCGCCTTATCATGGCCTCCATCACCCCCTTCGGCCGGGACGGCCCCTACCGCGACTACAAGGCTGATAGTTTAGTCGCCGGCGCCCTGGGCGGGCAGCTCTACGTCAGCGGTGAGCCGGAAAAGCCGCCGCTAAAGCCTTTCGGCAACCAGAGCTATTACCTGGCCTCTCTCTTCGCCGCCATCGGCGTCCTGCTGGCGCTCTATCGCCGCCATGCTTCAGGCAGGGGACAACATATCGACATCTCCCTGCAGGAGTGTGTCGCCGCCGCCCTCGACCACGTCCTGGTGCGCTATTTCTATGAGGATACGGTGGCTCAGCGCCGGGGCAGCCTCCACTGGAACAACGCCTTCCGCATCTTTCCCGCCAAAGACGGCTATATTTTGCTCTCGCTGTTCTATCAATGGGAGACGCTGGTGGAGTGGCTGGCGTCGGAGAATATGGCGGAGGATTTAACCGAAGAAAAATGGCAGAACAGGGACTACTGCCTTGAGTATATTGACCATATTATCGAGGTCTTAGAGCGTTGGACGAAAAGCCATTCTAGAGCCGAACTGGTAGAGAAGGCTCAACTGATGCGCTTTCCTTGGGCGGAGGTCGCCTCGATATCAGACCTCTTGGCCAGTCCCCAGCTAAAAGCTCGCAATTTCTGGGTTGACGTAGAGCATCAGGGCCGGAAATATAAACTCCCCGGGACGCCTGTCGCTTAGGTAATGGAGCTATTCGGTGATGAAAGATAGCGAGCCGGGATATATCGCCCTCTACCGTTCGGGGGAGCTCGAACGCCGTGCCGAGGCGCTCGAGGCGCGGTTAAGCGCCTGCGATATATGCCCGCGGGAATGCGGGGTCAACCGCCTGGAGGGGGAGCTGGGGTTTTGCCATTCGGCCCGCCGGCCCATTGTCGCCTCGGTCTGTGCTCATCACGGCGAGGAACCGGCGCTTTCGGGGAGCCGCGGCTCGGGGACGGTATTCTTCGGCAACTGCAATATGCGCTGCGTCTATTGCCAGAACTACCAGATAAGCCAGGACCATAAAGCTCAAAGGCGCCACGAAATCGATACCGGTGTTCTGGCCGAGCGTCTGCTCTACCTGCAGGACGACCTCGGCTGCCACAACATAAATCTCGTTTCCCCCTCGCACTTCGTCCCTCAGATAGTCCGCGCCGTGGTGGAGGCGGTGCCTCTGGGGCTGCGGCTGCCGCTGGTCTATAACACCAGCAGCTACGATTCGGTAGCCACTTTGCGTGAGCTCGACGGCGTGGTCAGCATCTACCTGGCCGACCTGAGGTATGCCTCCGATAAATGGAGCCGGAGGTTTTCCAAGGCTCCCGATTATGTGGAGCGCTCCCGCGCCGCCATCAAGGAGATGTACCGACAGGTGGGAGAGCTGGTAACGGATGGGGAAGGTGTCGCCCGGAAGGGGTTGATAGTGCGCCACCTGATACTGCCCAACGGCATTGCCGGCAGCCGCGACTCGCTTAGCTGGCTGGTCGGGGAGCTTTCGCCCCGGGTGGCGGTGAGCCTGATGTCCCAGTACTTCCCCGCCCACCGGGCCCGGCGCAGCCGTCTTCTTTCCCGGACAATCTCCGCCGAGGAGTATGATGAAGTCAGCCGGCTGGTAGACGAACTGGGGATAGAAAACGGCTGGATGCAGGCGATGAGCGCCTCACGGAATTACCTGCCCGACTTTTCCAGCGAGGCAGGGCCGTTTCCGGCAAGGGAGGATGTCAAGCGGTGAGGTTCTGTAGCTTACCCTTTCCTTTTGCGCTTGGTAAAGCCAAAGCGGACCTTTTTGCCCGATCTCTTGTCTTTCCTATTTATATTCTCGATGAATTCCTTCAGGTCGGGAAGAGTTTTTTCGGCCATGGTGCTGTCCTCTTTATCTAGATTAGAGCGATACGGGGTTGATTATAGCATATGTTCAGGCGTAAAGCCAGAAGAGGGTCACCCGGCAGCGAGCTTAACGTATGGGGAGTGATGAGAGAAAAATGACTAACCAAGGCGTCTTAAAAAACCTCAGAATCCTCGACTTCACCTGGGTGCTGGCCGGCCCCTATGCCACCCGCCTGCTGGCCG
>CAZPLG010000034.1:0-2717 GCA_964587415.1 uncultured Dehalococcoidales bacterium
ATTGGCGCCCAGGGTAACACCCAGCGCCGTTATCTCGGTAAGCCCCCGGGTGATCAGTGCCGCCTTGGCGTTGTCGCCGTAGCCCAGGCCGTCGGCGATACCGGCGCCTAGAGCGATAATGTTCTTGAGGGCACCGCCCAGCTCGACGCCGATGACATCGTTGTTGGTGTAGAGGCAGATGCTGGGGGTGTTGAGCAGCTTTTGCGCCTTGTGGGCGATCATCTCGTTCCAAGCCGCCACCACCGCCACCGCGGGTAAGCCCTGAAGAATCTCGGCGGAAAGATTGGGGCCGGAGTGGACGCATATATTGGGCCAGAAGCTGGGGCTTATCTCGTCGGCGATGACCTGGGACATCCGCTTGTTGCTGTCAATCTCCAGACCCTTAGCGGCGCTCACCACCAGCATCGAGCTCTTGAGGTGGCCGGAGACGGCTTTTATGTTGTCGCGCATCCTCTGGGAGGGGACGGCTAGAATAACGGCGTCGGCGTCGTCCAGTACCTCGGGCAGCGAGGTCATAATGGAGAGCTTGGGGGGAAGGTCGATGCCGGAGAGGGCGTCGGTGTGATGCTGGCCGTTTTGCAGATGGAAGCGTTCCTGCTCGGTGCGCGCCCAGAGCCTGACTTCTAGCTCGTTACGCGCCAGTACCACCCCCAGGGTCACCCCCCAGGTGGTGGTACCTATTATGGCAACCCCGGCCATGCCCTATTTTGCCCCCTTGGTGGCGTCGGGGGGAGGCAAATTCACCCCCTCGGCCTTCTCGCCGAGCCTGCGCTCTTTGCCCGACATCAAACGACGGATATTATCGCGGTGCATAATAAAGATTATTATTCCCCCCACCACGGCGTAGAAAAGATATTCCACGGGGAAGTGGTTGAGAATGGTCAGCGGGACTAATATGGCGTAGCTGCCTACCGCCCCGGCCAGGGAGCCCAGGGAGACGAAGCGGGTCAGGCCAGCGCCGATAATCAAGACCTCGCCGCCGAACAGCGCCGCCACCGGACAGAGGGCGACCAGGCCGCCGAAGAATGTGGCCACGCCCCGGCCCCCCTTGAATTTAAGGAACGGTGACCAGATATGACCGGCTACCGCCGCCAGCGCCGCCAGGACCTGGGCGCTGGTCAGTAACCACCAGAGACTTGAGTCGCCGACGAGAAGGTAGTCACCCCTGATGATGAGGCCGGCAACAACCACCGCCAGCGCCCCCTTGCATATATCCAGGGCGGCGACCAGTATACCCCACTTGCGGCCCGCCGTGCGGAAGACATTGGTTGCCCCCGTCTTACCGCTGCCGATAGACCGGATGTCCACCTTTCCCTGCCGCCGTCCCAGGAGGTAGCCGATAGGAATCGAGCCCAGCAGGTAACCGATGACCGCTACCAACGCGAGTTTGAAGATTATAATTGTCACTGCTCACCTCGGGCCTTGAAGACGAAGCGTAAAGGCGTGCCGTCGAAACCGAAAGACTGGCGGAGCTTGTTTTCCAGGTAGTGCTGGTAGGAGAAGTGGATGAGGCTGGGGTCGTTGACGAAGAAGACGAAGGTGGGAGGGTTGACCTCGGCCTGGGTGGCATAGAGAATCTTGAGCTGTTTTTTGCCCTTTCGGGGCAGGTTATGCGCCGCCACCGCCCGCTGCACCACGTTGTTGACCTCGGTGGTGGGCATTCTTTTCTGCCTTTCCTGATAGACCTCGAACGCCTGGGGCATGACTCTATCCACACCCTCGCCGAACTTGGCCGAGGTATAGACCACGGGCGCGTAACTCATGAACTTGAGCTTTTTTCTTATATACCGATTACTTTCAACCATATCCTGATTTGCCGCCAGGTCCCATTTATTGACGACCAGTATAACCCCCTTAACCGCCTGCTGGATATAACCAGCGATATGCTCGTCCTGAGAGGTTAGCAACTCGGTGGCGTCAAGGACGAGTAGCGCTACATCGGCTTCATCGATAGCCCTGAGGGCCCTGATTACGCCGTAACGCTCTACTCCCCTGCCCCACCGACCCCGTCGCCGAATTCCAGCGGTATCAATAAGTATCACATTTTGACCACCAAAGTCAAGTATGGTATTGATGGCATCGTGGGTGGTTCCGGGTGTTTTATCGACGATAGCCCGCTCTTCGCCGAGGAGGCTGTTGAGCAGCGTCGATTTGCCCACGTTGGGCCGACCCACGATAGCCAGCTTCATAATCTCGGCGCCCGTTTCAGGCCCCGCGGGGGGCGGCAGCAAGGCACCGACCCTATCTAAGAGCTCGGCGGCGCCCCGCCCGTGATAGGCGGAGATAGCCAGCGGCTCGCCCAGCCCCATTTCGTAGAACTCCACGGCTTCGCTTTCCCGTTTGGGGTTATCCGATTTATTTGCCGCCAGTATTACGGGCTTGCTGGAGCGGCGCAGCATCTGGGCGATCTCCAGGTCGGACGGCACGACGCCCGCCTCGCTATCGACGAGGAAGATAATGACATCGGCTTCGGCGATGGCGACATCCACCTGCTCCTTGACGCCAAGGGCGATGGTGGAGCTGGGTTGCACCTCCAGGCCCCCGGTATCGACCAGGGTGAAGCTGCTATCCTGCCAGCTAATATCGGCGAAGACGCGGTCGCGGGTGGTACCGGGCATATCGGCCACGATGGCTATTCTTTTGCCCGCCAGGCGGTTTAAGAGCGTGGACTTGCCCACGTTCTGCCGCCCGACGATGGCTACAATCGGTTTGCTCAT
>CAZPLG010000034.1:2817-12258 GCA_964587415.1 uncultured Dehalococcoidales bacterium
GCTTTAGCAAACTTGACGCTGGGGGGCTCGATTTCGGTGCGCGCCACCCGCCTCAGCTCGGCGATATTATCCCGGAAGCTCTGGATGAAGGCGTTGTATTCTTCCACCAGCCGGTTGTACTGGTCGATAAGCTCCGCAGGCAGTTCCATGCTCTGCGCCACCTCGCAAAACTGCTCCATGAATTCGTAGTAGTGGCTGTTTATCAGCCAGAGCTCGCTCTGATAGGTGCGCAGGTAGAGGATAAAGCGCCGCGTCCTGATGTCGCTTTCCACCCTGTCGGTGAAGCTGTCGCACCAGGTATTAAAGATGCGCTGCGCCACCTCGGTCTCCCGCGCCCAGCCCCAGACCCGGGCGTTATCGCTGGTGAGCAGGCTGCGGATAATAGCAAAAATAGACAGCGCGGAATCGCCGGTGAAGCGGCGGTTAAAGTACCCCGCCAGCTGCTTGAGCCTCAGCGAGGCGCGCTCTACCGCCCTCTCCCGGGCCGTGCTGATAGCCACGGCTAAGCCGATAATAAGGATTGCCACCATTACCGCCGCCAGGAGCCACAGCGGCCATTCGTATTGATAGCCGATAACGGCCAAGACGGTGATTAGAATCGGGCACCAGCCCCATCTTATTATTGTCGATAAGATATACATAGCTGCCCCCTTTTTAGCCCCCTAACGATAAAAGCCCGCCAGCGGAATCTCCAGACCGCCCAGTATCGCCGCCAGCAGCGCTTTCTGGGCGTGTAACCTGTTTTCCGCCTGGTCGAAGACCACCGAGCGCGCGCCGTCGATAACCTCGTCGCTTACTTCCTCGCCGCGATGAGCGGGAAGGTCGTGCATGAATATGGCATCTGGTTTAGCTAAAGAGAATAAGCCAGCATTCACCTGGTATCCGGCGAACGCCTTGCGTCTCTTTTTAGCCTCGTCCTCCTGCCCCATGCTGGCCCAGACATCGGTATAGACGATATCGGCCCCTTCCACCGCCAGCCGCGGCTGGTCGGTGCAGAGTATGCCGCCGTCGGAAGCGTTGCTCCGAGCCAGGCTCAGCGTTTCTTCATCAATGACGTAGCCGGAAGGAGAAGCAATCCTGAAGTTCATCCCCATCAGCGAAGCCGCCAGCATCAGGCTGCGTGCCGTGTTGTTGCCGTCGCCGACAAAAGCCAGTGTCAGGCCCTGGAGTTCGCCCTTTTTCTCGGTGATGGTGAGCAGGTCGGCCAGAGCCTGGCAGGGGTGCTCCCGGTCGGAGAGGGCGTTTATCACCGGCACCGCCGAGTATTCAGCCAGCACCTCCAGTGCCTGGTGGGAAAAGGTGCGGGCGGCGATGGCATCCACATAGCGGCTGAGCACGCGCGCCACGTCGGGCACCGATTCCCTGCCCCCCAGCCCCACCTCAGCCGGAGACAGATAAATCGCTTCCCCACCCAGCTGGCGCATGGCCAGCTCGAAGCTGACCCGCGTCCGCAGCGAGGGCTTCTCGAACATTATCGCCAGCGACTTGCCGCTGAGCATGTCGAGCCAGCCCTGAGCCTTGAGGCTGATGGCATCTGATATCAGCAGGCGGATGTCTTCGCCGCCGAGGTCGGTTATAGATAGCAGGTCTTTGCCCTTCATGCCCTAAAGTATAGCACGAAAAGAGAAATATTCAATAATGATTTTCAGGCGTAGTTAGTATGGCCCACCCCACCTTGTTAGCGAACGTATTATCGTCCCAACCCAACCCACCCTAATGAGTAAACTCCTTAACCTAGTGGATACACCACCCCACCTCACCCTATATTTTGGGGGTGTTTATAAGAGGGGGTTTCACCCCCTCTTTACCTTAAAGGGTGGCGGGCGGGAATAGATAAAATCGGGGTGGGGAGAGAAGTATATAGAGGTTACACCTCTGTAGGGTGGGTTCACCCCCCCTTTTAACTTTATGGGGGGGGGGGGGGTATTTTATAAATGGGGGGTGGGTTTATATGTATCTTGTGTTAACACCTCTATAGGGTGGGTATTGGGTGGGGAAAAGACCTGGGGGAGGCTTGACACCTTAAATATGACCCCCTAATATGCCCTCAGGAGGTGGAGGATATGGCCAAAACGGAAAAATTCACTATAGACGGCGACAAAGTAGTCGAGAAGGTCAAGCAGCTCATCCACGAAGGCAACATCCGCAGGGTGCGCATTATCCACGATAAACGGACGGTGCTCGAGATTCCGCTGACGGTGGGAGCCTCCGCAGCGGCAGTAACGATTCTGGTGGCGCCCTTGCTGGCGGCGCTGGGGGCTTTCGCCGCCCTGGTCACCGAGTGCACCATCGAGGTGGAGAAGATAGAGGAAGAGGAAAAGTAGGAGGTGTGATATGAAAATAAGCGCTCGCAACATGCTAAAAGGAAAGGTAAAAGAGGTCAAGCCCGGGGCCATCAACACCGAGGTGACGGTGGCGCTGGCGGGGGGCAACGAGATAGTAGCGGTCATTACCAAAGCCTCCGCCGACAGGCTGGGGCTGGCCCAGGGCAAGGAGGTCTACGCCGTCATCAAGGCCTCCAACGTGATGATTGCTATTGACTAAATCCCTGCCCTATAATAGGGTTAAAGGGGGTGGATAAAGCCATGCCCTTAAAGAGCCTTTTAATATTGGCACTGGTGGCCCTGATGGTCGGCGGGGTGGGGCTGTGGGGATGCGCCACCGCCAGCCAGGAAGTCGCCCTCGAGCAGCTATTCGCCGAGCCCGAGTCCTACAACGGCAAGGACGTAATCTTGGATGGGTTTTATTTCAGCGGCTTCGAGGTCCTCGTGCTCGCCGAGGGGCTGGAATATTCCGGGCGGGCCGAGGGGCACATCGCCCCCACCGGTCAGATGATATGGATTGAAGGCGGAATAGCCGAAGTCATCCTCGACAGCCTTTACCAGCAATCGATGATGGGCCCGATCGAAACCTTCGGCAAGATACGGATAGAAGGGGTATTCGAATACGGCGAAGGCTACGGGCATTTGGGGGGTTATGACTACCAGATAACCCCGGCCGAGACGGAAGCATTGCCCTGGTCGCCGTCCGAGATCCCGCCCATAACCAAACCCCCGCCCGAACCCCCGGAACCGATACTGGAAATCATCACCCCGCAGGCCGCCTTCGACCTGATAGAGGCCAACCGTGGTAACCCCGACTTCGTCATCATCGACGTGCGCGGCGCGAGTAGTTTTGCCGCCGAGCATATCGAAAACGCCATCAACATGGATTCCGCCGCCGAGGATTTCGAGACTCAGCTCGAGGCGCTGGATAAGGACAGGGTTTACCTGGTTTACTGCAGTATCGGACATCGCAGCGCCATCGCCGGAGAGACGATGTCCGGGCTCGGTTTTGTCGAGGTCTATGTTATCGAGGGCGGGATTGCGCAATGGAAAGATGCCGGGCTGCCGACAATAACCCAGCCCAGCTAACCAATATCCGCCACCCTCTGCTATAATAGACTCATGGATAAGCCGCTTCTGGTTCTCTTTGACGGCAACGCCCTGCTCCACCGCGCCTTCCATGCCCTGCCCCCGTTAACGTTGCGCAAGAGCGGCGAGATGGTCGGCGCCGTTTACGGCTTCGCCCAGATGCTGCTCAAGGTAATCAACGAGCTGAAGCCCAGCCACTACGCCATCGCCTTCGACATGAAGGGACCTACCTTCCGCCATAAGCTTTTCGACCAGTACAAGGCGCACCGCCCCGAGACCCCCCAGGAGCTGGTGGGGCAGCTGGGGCGGGTGAGGGAGCTGGTGGAGGCTTTTAACATCCCCGTCTTTGAGATGGAGAGCTTTGAAGCCGACGACCTGCTGGGTACATTGAGCCACCAGGCCAGCGATAAAGATGTCGAGACCATCATCGTTACCGGCGACGCCGACGCCATGCAGCTGGTCTCGCCAAAGGTGAAGGTGCTCTACCCCAAGCCGAGGCGGGCTTTCAGCGACACCACGCTCTTCGACGAGGCGGCGGTAAAAGAGAAGTACGGCGTGACTCCGGAGCAGATTGTCGACCTCAAGGGGCTGGTGGGCGACCCCTCGGATAATATCCCCGGAGTTACCGGAATCGGCGCCAAGACGGCGGTCAAGCTCATCGGGCAGTTCGGCTCCATCGAGGGCATCTACGAGCGTATCGGCGAGGTAGAGCCGGAAAAACTACAGGCCTTGCTCAAGGAGAACGAAGCCGTCGCCCGCCAGAGCAAAGAATTAGCCACCATCGTTACCGAGATGCCGGTCAAACTAAAGCTCGACGACTGCCGGGTGAGCCAGTACGACCGCAACAAGGTGACCGAGCTTCTCCGCGAGCTTGAGTTCGCCAGCCTGCTGCCCAAATTGCCCCAGGTGGAGGGCGGAAAAGAAGCTGTCGCCGCCGAGCCGCCGCAGGGAAAATACAAAATCGTCAACAGCACCGCCGACCTCGATAAGCTAACCAAGCGCCTGACAGCGGCTAAAACCTTTGCTTTCGACACCGAGACCACGGGCCTCGACCCGATGTCGGCCAACTTAGTGGGGATATCACTGTCGCCGGCGGCGGGGGAAGCCTATTATATCCCCGTGGGGCACATCGGGCTGGATACGATAACACAATTGCCTCTGGAGGAGGTCATCGCCAAGCTCAAGCCGATTATGGAGGATAACAGCCTGGCCAAGCTGGCGCACAACGGCAAGTATGACATGGAGATACTGGCCGAATACGGCATAACGGTAAACAACCTGAGCTTCGATTCTATGGTGGCGGCTTACCTATTGGGGGAGAAGTCAATGGGCCTGAAAGCCCTCGCCTTCGCGCGGCTGGCGGTGGAGATGACACCTATCTCCGAGCTTATCGGGGCGGGCAAGAAGCAGATTCCCATGTCACAGGTGGAAATCGCCCGCACCACCGACTACGCCTGCGCCGACGCCGACATGACCTTCCGGCTGGCGGAACTGCTGGAAGCCGACCTCCGTCAGCAGAACCTCTGGAAGCTCTTTGCCGAGGTCGAACTGCCCCTGGTGCCGGTGCTGTTGCACATGGAAATGATAGGGATAGCCCTGGACAGCGGGCTACTCCGGGAGATGTCGCAGCGGCTGGGCGAGCAGCTAATGAAGCTGGAGAAGGAGATATACGAGAACGCCGGCCACCAATTCAACATTAATTCGCCGCAGCAGTTGAGCCAGGTATTATTCCAGGAGCAGGGATTGCCGTCCGCCCGCAAGACCAAGGGGGGCTATTCCACAGGGGCGGCGGTACTCGAGGAGTTGCTCGGCGTCCACCCCATAATCGAATTAATACTGGACTACCGCCAGTTGAGCAAGATAAAGTCGACCTATATCGACGCCCTGCCCGGCTTAATCAACCCCAAGACGGGGCGGTTGCACACCAGCTTCAACCAGACGCGGACGACCACGGGGAGGTTGTCCTCAAGCGAGCCGAATTTACAAAACATACCCGTTCGGGGGGAGCTGGGCAAAGAGGTAAGAAGGGCCTTTATCGCTCCGGAGGGGTCGCTGCTATTGTCCGCCGATTATTCGCAGATAGACCTGCGCGCCCTGGCTCACCTATCGCAGGACAAGAGCCTAGCCAGCGCCTTCCGCCACGACGAGGATATTCACCGCACCACCGCCGCCCAGGTCTTCGGGGTGGAGCCGTCCCAGGTGACCGCGGAGATGCGGCGGGTGGCTAAGACGGTGAACTTCGGCGTTATCTACGGCATGAGCGACTACGGACTGGAGCAGGCGACAGGCCTATCTCGGCAGGAAGCCGCCCAGTTCATCGCCGCCTACTTCGAAAAATACCCCGGGGTCAAGAGCTACCTGGAGTCGACCAAGGAAGAAGCCCGGAAAACGGGCTACGTGCAGACAATCTTAGGACGGAGGCGGGCCATCCCCGAAATCAACGCCCAGAACCGCCAGGTGCGGGAAGCCGCCGAGCGAATGGCCATCAACATGCCCGTGCAGGGCACCTCGGCTGACATCATTAAGGTGGCTATGATTAACCTGGAGAGTGAGATAGCCAAGCGCCAGCTAGAAAGCAAGATGCTCCTGCAGGTGCACGACGAGCTTATCTTCGAGGTGCCTGCAGCCGAGGTCAAGGAGATGGGGCAACTAGCCGCCGAGCTTATGTCCTCGGCTATAGAGCTGAACGTACCGCTGAAGGTAGCCATCAAGACGGGCCCCAACTGGGGAGAGATGGAATAGGGGCCGATGAGCAGGCTTAGCATAGCTGTTTACGCCTTTTTTATTCTTCTTTTCGGGGTCTTCTGTTATTTCGCCAATCGCTTCGACTACTTTCCCGGAGACTTAAGCATAAGCTTATGGATTCAGAATATTGATTTTAGCGGCGTTAAGCCGATAATGCAGTTCGTCCCCTACGCCCTCATCCTGGCCGTCCTCATTGCGCTCAGGCTGTGGCTGCCGGGCAGGAGGCTAGCCTTTATCTTTATCGCCTCAGCCGCTAGCGCCGCCGGGATAGCAAGCTGGCTCTTAAAGCTAATAGTCAGCCGCCCCCGCCCCGATATCGAACTGGTACAGATAATGGAGGGGACGATTGGTTCCGGCTTCCCCAGCGGGCACGTCGCCTGCGTTACCGTCATCGGCGGCTTTCTCTTCTATTTAGCGCCGAGGCTGGTCAAGACGCCTCTAGCTACAGGGCTTTTGCGGGCGCTGCTGGTGGTGATTATCGCCGCCGTCGGCCTATCGCGCCTCTACCTGGGGACACACTGGGCCAGCGACTTGGCGGGGGGGCTGGTTTTAGGGGGGCTGCTGCTCTACCCGGCTATAGTTTTATACAACAAATACGAGGCTAAAAGAGAGAAGAAGAATGCCTGAGCTGCCTGAGGTCGAAACCATAAGGAACGAGCTTTCCCCCTACGTTATCGGGCGCAGCGTCAGTGGCCTCAGCTTTCCCTGGGAGGGCATCGTGCGCCGGCCCTCGCTGGAGGAGTTTTCTACCCGCCTCATCGGGCAAAAGATAACCGGGCTGGGGCGGCGGGGAAAGTATCTTATTTTCAATTTGAGTAGCGGGCAGGCGTTGATTATCCACCTCAAGATGACGGGCTCGCTCTGGCTCAAAGACCCCGAAAAATTCGTCAGGGCGATAATCCACCTCGACGACGGCACGAATATCTATTTCCGCGACCCGCGCAAGTTCGGCATAATGTGGCTGGTGGACGACAAAAACAGCGTCGGCGGCAAGCTGGGGCCCGAGGCGCTGGGGGAAGATTTTACGGCTAAGGTGCTGGCGGAGCGATTAAGCAAACGCACGGCGCCGATAAAAGCGCTGCTCTGCGACCAGGGTCTGGTGGCTGGCATCGGCAACATGTACGCCGACGAGGCGCTGTTCCTGGCTAAAATCCACCCCGTGAGAGCGGGGGGCAGCCTGACTAAAAAAGAGGTCGAGCGCCTCCACAAGGCTATACGGCAGGTGCTATCTGATGGCATCAACGAGAAGGGAGCCAGCACCGAAACCTATTTCCGCCCCAGCGGCGAGCCCGGCACTGCCCATTCGCATTTCCGGGTGGCGCACCGGCGGGGGGAGTCCTGCCCCCTCTGCGGCACGCCCTTAGAGCGCATCCCGGTGCGCAACCGGGGCAGCTATTTCTGTCCTAAATGCCAGAAAGCGCCCTAATCGTCCCAGAGGCGGAAGGGCGGGTACTCGTCGGTCATCAGCGAAGCGTAGGCGCTTACGCGATAGCTCCAGCGGTTGATGCCCACCACCAGCTTGAAGATTTCCTTAGGGTATTTGCCGGTAAAGAGCAGGACGATGCCGGCAATGAGCACCAGGATGAAGAGCAGCCCCCCACCACGTCCGCCCTGGCCTCCCTGAAGCATACCGACGACGATGTAGTGGGGAATGGCCAGCAGCCACCACTTCACCAGCACCAGCCCCCGGGAGAGTTTAGCGGGGTATTTGATTTCCAGGTCGGCGGGGTAGTCTTTGGACGGTTCCAGCGAGAAGGGCGGGTACTTGTCCGTGCCCAGCACACTATAGGTGTAAAAGCCCACCCGCCAACTCCAGCGCAGCACCCCGGCATTGAAGTCGAAGAGCCCGCGCGGGTACTTCCCCGTGAACAGGATGGCGAAAAAGGCGATGACGCAAACGACGATGAAAGCCACCCATAGAAACACCAGCACAACGTAGTGGGGAATCGCCAGCAGCCACTTGATCAGCCACCAGCCGTTAGCCGGCGGCAGGCTAAGCTCGCCCTTGACCGAAACCGGATAATCCTTTGCCATGCTTTAGCCTCCTTGAATATCTTCGAGCCTTATAAAAAGGCTACTATGAAGAACAGCCATAGTCAATACCATTTTACGCCTGCCCCGACGGGAGGAGAAAAAAGAGTTTAGAGGGGAGAGAAGTCTATAGAGGTGACACCTATATTACCCCCTGCTCCTTGAGCTTAGCCAGCTCAGCCTTACTCATACCCAAAAGCTGGCCGTAAACATAGTCGTTGTCCTGGCCGGGAAGCGGGGCGGGGCGATAGCCGGGCGGGGTTTCGGAGAGCCTGATGGGGGAGGCGTCGGATATGGTCCTGCCCATTTCGGGGTGGTCGAGCTCGACAAAAAAGCCGCGGTGTTTGAGCTGGGGGTCTTTAGCCAAATCGCGGGCATCCTGAACGACGCCAGCGGCTACGCCCTGCTTCTGGAGTAAAAACATCACCTCTTCGGCGGTATGCCCTTGCGCCCACTCCCCTATCAGCTTGTCCAGCGCTTGTTTATTCTCAAGGCGAGCGGATAGAGTAGCGAACCTTTTATCTTCAGCCCAGAGTGGATTTCCCAGGGCTTTTTTGAATCCCTGCCACTCGTCCTCGGTGGAGACGCTAACGGCGCACCAGCGGTCATCGCCTTTACAGCGATAGACGCCGGAGGTCGCCGACTCTTCAGGGGGCATAAAGGCATCGCCGAGCAGGCTCACCATCGCCTCCACCTGGGAGATATCAATATACTGCCCCTCGCCCGTGCCGCGGCGATACTCAAGAGCGCCGAGCAGAGCCAGGCAGGCGAATAGAGCGGCGATATGGTCGGCGTGGGCCGTGCCCGGGCCCAGCGGGGGGCCATCGGGATAAGAGGTGAGGTGGGTCAGCCCGGAAAAAGCCTGGACGGTGGGGCCGAAGCCGGTATAGTCTTTGCGGGGGCCGCTATTGCCCATCGTCGAGAGGCTGAGCATTATTATGTCAGGTTTTATTTTTCTGAGATTTTCGTAGTCCATACCCCAGTTGGCCATGACGCGGGGGGTGAAGTTCTCGACGACGGCATCGCTTAAAGCCACCAGCTTCCTGGCCAGGGCTATGCCTTCGGGTTTAGCCATATTCAGGGTTATTCCCCGCTTTTTGCGGTTCCAGGTGTTGTCGTAGCCGCGGGCGAAGGCGTCATCTTCTTGTTCCTGGGGGGGGAGGAGGGGCTGGACCTTAACGACCTCGGCGCCGAAGTCGGCCAGCAGGCGGGTGGCATAGGGGCCGGCCAGCACCCAGGTGAAGTCGAGGAT
>CAZPLG010000035.1:0-1822 GCA_964587415.1 uncultured Dehalococcoidales bacterium
CACCGAGGTCGGCGAACTGGAGGAGAGGATTACCTCGACCAAGAAGGGCTCGATTACCTCGTTCCAGGCGGTCTATGTGCCTGCCGACGACTATACCGACCCCGGCGTAGCCACCACCTTCGGCCATCTCGACGGCGTGGTCGCCCTGGATCGCGCGCTGACCGAGCAGGGCATCTACCCCGCCGTCGACCCGCTGGTTTCGACCTCACGTATTCTCGACCCCGCCATCGTCGGGGAGGAGCACTACAACGTGGCGCGGGGGGTGCAAAAAGTATTGCAGCGCTACAAGGACTTACAGGATATCATCGCCATCCTCGGCATCGAAGAGCTGAGCGAGGAGGATAAGCTCACCGTGGCGCGCGCCCGCCGCATACAGAGGTTCTTATCTCAGCCCATGTTCGTCGCCGAGAACTTTACCGGACGGCCGGGCAAGTACGTGCCGATAGCGGAAACGGTGCGCGGCTTTAAAGAGATTTTGGATGGCCTGCATGACACCTTGCCCGAACAGGCCTTCTATATGGTAGGCGGCATTGACGAGGCGATAGAGGCGGCCCAGAGCTTACAGGCAGAGGTTTGAGCTAATGGCGACCACCAGACTTGATGTTGTTACTGCGGAGCGAGAGGTCTTTTCCGACGAAGTGGACGAGGTCATAGCTCCCGGTGTCGAGGGTCAGCTGGGCATCCTGCCCCACCACGCCCCGCTGATGACTACTCTTTTGCCCGGAGAGCTTTTGATTAAGAAGGGTGGGGAGGAGTTTTACCTGGCGATTACCGGAGGCTTTATCGAGGCGCGCCCCGATAGAATCATCGTCCTGGCCGACGCCGCCGAGAGGGTGGAGGAAATCGATATCGCCCGAGCCGAGGAAGCCAAGCGCCGTGCCGAACAGAGGCTGGCGGAGGGCGTTCCGGGTGTGGATACGGCCAGAGCCGAGGCGGCGTTGCGCCGTTCCCTGATTCGGCTGCGGGTGGCGGGGAGGCGGCGAAGGCGAAAGCCCGGAGTCCAGACCTAGCCGTTAAGGTTCAGCAGTCCTTCTATAGCCTCGATGGTTATCCGCCCGCTTTCAAGGTCAACCGATTTGACCACGTCTTCGATGGCGGGAATGAGAATCTCCCCTTTTTCACTGCTGACCACGTAGTTGTCGTTGCTGCTTCCGCTTAAAATCCGAGTGACCTTGCCCAGCCGCTCGCCTTCCGCAGTCCATACCTCAAGACCGATGAGCTGGAAGTGGTAGTATTGCCCTTCGGGGAGGTTTTCCAGCTGGCTGTGGTGGATTTCCAGCGCTTTGCCGCTCAGTTCTTCCGCCTGCTCGACGCTGTCAATGCCTTCCAGCTTGATGATTGCCTTGCCCTTGTGCCAGTTATTACCGGCAATGGTCACAGGGCGACGGTCGACGTAAACCACTGAGTGGGGGGTGAGGCGGTGGGGGAAATCGGTGATGACTTCTACCCTTAACCTGCCCTCTTTACCCCACGAAGCCAGGACTTGGCCTATGGTGATATATTCCAGCCCGGACGATTTCACTGGTTATTAAGCTATGGTTATATAATCTCTAGAGTAGCCCTGGTGCCCGCCTTGGCGGCGATTACTCTGAGCAGGGTGCGCATGGCTTGAGCGACACGACCTTGCTTGCCAATAACCCTTCCCTTGTCGTCGTCGTTGACCTGTAACTTGAGCACGGTGCCCTGTTCGTCGGTCTCCTCGGTGACGACTACGTCGTCAGGCGCATTGACAATGGCTTTGGCGATGTAATCGACCAGTTCTTTCATACCCTCGGCTTCTTTCGGGCTGGCGTGTGTTACCGGGGCTTCTCGTGTCTCCGGG
>CAZPLG010000035.1:1922-6536 GCA_964587415.1 uncultured Dehalococcoidales bacterium
GCCTTCGGCTCTTCCGCAGCCTCTGCCTTCGGCTCTTCGGTGGCCACTTCAGCCTTGGTCTCCTCGGCAGCTTCAGCCTTGGGTTCCTCGGCGGCTTCGGCCTTGGGTTCTTCAGCCTTGGGTTCGGCTGTGGCCTCTGCCTTCGGCTCTTCTGCCTTGGCTTTTTCGGCGGCGGCAGCCTTAGCCTTCTTCTTGCTCGCTTTCGGTTTGTCGGGGGTGCCGGCCTTCATTTTCTCTTTCCTGTCGGCGGGTTCTTCAATGATGCCGGCCTTAGCCAGTAGTCTGGCGGCGGTGTCGGTGGGCTGAGCTCCTTGTTTTAACCAGCCTAACGCTTTCTCTTCGTCAATAACTATGGTCTCGGGGTCGGTAAGGGGATTATAGTGGCCAAGGACGGCGATGAACGCTCCGTCGCGGGGGGCGCGAGAATCGGCTACCACCAGTCGATAGCTGGGCTGCTTTTTGGCTCCAGTGCGTCGTAGTCTGATTTTTACCAATCTTATTCCTGTCCTTTTTAAGTTTTACGCCTTATTATGCGGTATTATACGCTGAGTGTCAATGGCGGGCGGGTTACAGTTGTCATCGCGCTATCCAGCAGCTATAATCGGGTTGTGAAAGTAGGCAGCTGGCACGGCTGGCAGGTGAGCCCGTCCGAGGCTTCGGAGATACAGCTCAAGCTGGCGTCGCTCGTCTCCAGAAGCAACGAACTAACCAGTCCCCGCTTTATCGCGGGGGTGGATATGTCGGTTGACCGCGCCCGGGGGATGGGCAGGGGGGCGGTGGTGGTCTTGAGCTACCCCGAGCTGGAAATCGTGGAAGTCCAGACGGTAGAGGACAGTATAGATTTCCCTTACGTCCCCGGGCTGCTATCGTTTCGAGAAGCGCCGCTGACGCTGGCTGTTTGCGAAAAACTTACGGTTACCCCCGACCTTATCCTGGTGGACGGGCAGGGGATTGCCCACCCCAGGCGGCTGGGGCTGGCGTCGCACCTGGGGCTGTTTTTAGATATTCCGACCATCGGCTGCGCTAAGTCGCGGCTCTGCGGGAGTCACGCCGAGCCTGGTGATGAACCGGGCAGCTACGCCGAGCTTTTGGATAACGGGGAGGTTATCGGCGCTGTCTTAAGAACCAAATCGGGGGTAAAGCCAATCTACGTCTCCATCGGGCATAAGGTCGACCTGGAGACGGCGATTTACTGGACCTTACAGTGCTGCCGGGGCTACCGTTTGCCCGAACCTACCCGCCTGGCCCATCTGGCGGCGGGGGGCAACCTGAATCGGCAAAGGGATAGGGTAGCGGCAGATTATCTAAGGGAGGCTTTTTAGCCAAATGCAGGAAATCAGGGATAAGCTCAAGGACTTGCAGGTTCGAATCTCTATGGCCATGGTGCATCTTTGACATTGCCGCCAGAGAGAAAGAAATTCTAAAACTAGAAAAGCAGTCAGCTGAGCCCGACTTCTGGGCGGACCAGACCAAAGCGCAGGAGGTTATGCGCCAGCTTGCCGGGCAGAAGAAGGTGGTGGAGCGGTGGCGGGGGGCGGAGAAGGAGGCAGCCGACGCCGCCGAGCTCATCTCGCTCAAGGATAGCTCGATGGCGGCCGAGATTGAGTCCGAGGTTAATAAACTAGCCTCCCGGCTCGACGGGATGGAGCTGGAGAGGGCTTTTAGCGGCGACTATGACGAGCGGAATGCCATTCTCTCTATTCATGCCGGGGCCGGCGGCACCGAGTCGCAGGACTGGGCGCAGATGTTGATGCGGATGTACCTGCGCTGGGCGGAGCGCCGCGGCTACCGGGCGGAAGTCCTGGATGTCTCTCCGGGGGAGGAGGCGGGAATAAAGAGCGCCGTTATTGATGTCAGCGGCGATTACGCCACCGGCTACTTAAAATCCGAGCACGGCGTTCACCGTCTGGTACGGCTTTCCCCCTTCGACGCCGACCACGCCCGCCATACTTCGTTTGCCCTGGTGGAGGTGATGCCCGAAGCCGAAGCCGATGTCGATGTTAAGATAGCGTCCGAAGACCTGAAGGTGGAAACCTTCCGTTCCAGCGGGCCCGGAGGGCAGCATATGCAGAAGACGAGCAGCGCGGTGAGGCTGACCCACCTCCCTACCGGCCTGACGGTCTCCTGCCAGAGCGAGCGCTCCCAGCACCAGAATAAAGAGATTGCTATGAAGATAATGCTTTCCCGCATCCTGGAAGTGGAACTGGAGAAGCGGGCGGAGGCAAGGGCTAAAATTAAGGGGAAGCGGATTGCGGCGGGGTGGGGCAACCAGATACGGAGCTACGTCCTCCACCCCTATAAAATGGTCAAAGACCACCGCACCGATTACCAGAGCAGCGATGCCGAAGCCGTGCTCGATGGGGAGCTGGACGCTTTTATTTCCGCCTACCTGCGGTCTATACTGGGTGAAGAAGGATAATGAAGAAATTAGCGCTGATAGCTTTAATACTCTGCCTGACGCTGACGGTGTTGAGTCCTGTTGTAACTCAAGCCCAGGGTGAGCTTACCGTACTCGATAGCAACGCTACAACCGACTTTCCTTACCGGCTTACCTTCGACCTGTCGGCGCGGAGCAATTTTGATATCACCGACATTCGGCTCCGCTACTCCGTCGACCGCGCTGGCTTCGCCGATGTTTTCACCGAGACCCTGGTGGACTTTATTCCCGGTAACGAAGTAGACGTCCAGTATAACCTGGAAATGGTGATGGTGGGCGGTCTGCCACCCGGTTCCAGCCTGGAGTACTGGTGGAAGATAACGGACGCTGGCGGCGGCCAGCTTGTGACGGAGCCGGTCTGCGTCCGCTTCGACGACACCCGCTATGTTTGGAGCAGTTTGGCCGAGGGTCAGGTAACGCTCTACTGCTACCAGGACGACGAAGATTTTATGAACGAGCTGATGGAGGCTGCTCAGGGGGCGCTGGCGCGGCTTTCTGCGGATACGGGCGCCGAGCTGGAGAAGCCAGTCCAGTTTTATATCTACGCCAATGCCTTAGACCTGCAGGGGGCGATGATTCACCCCCAGGAGTGGACGGGTGGGGTTGCCTATACGCGGCACGGCATTATCGCCATCGGCATCGCGCCGCCCAACATAAGCTGGGGCAAGCGGGCCATCGCCCACGAGCTGGCGCACCTGGTTATCCACCAGATGACGCTTAACCCCTATAACGACCTGCCCACCTGGCTGGACGAGGGACTGGCCATGTACGCCGAGGGGGAGCAGGGTGCGGAGTTTGCCGCCTCCCTGGAGAGGGCGATTGATGACGACAGCCTTATCTCGGTGCAGAGCCTGTGCAGCCCCTTTTCCGCTTATTCCGATATTGCCACCCTCGGTTATGCTCAGAGCGCCAGCCTGGTGAGATACCTTATCAGCAGCTACGGGCAGCCTAAAATGCTCGAATTGTTGAATACCTTTAGCCAGGGCAGCGGTTACGACGCCGCCCTGGAGGCGGTTTACGGCTTCGACATGGATACGTTGGATAGCCTTTGGCGGGAGCACGTTACTGACTAATGGAGAAAAGGTGAGCAAGTCTTTTACCATACACGATTTGCCCGTTTCCGAGCGGCCCCGGGAGAGGCTGCAGAAGCTGGGGGCGGAAGCCCTTTCGGCACAGGAGATACTGGCGGTTATACTGGGGCGGGGGGTTTCCGGCGAATCGGTGATGGTGACCGCCCAGAGGCTCTTGTCCAAATTCGAGAACCTGAAGGGCATCGCCGAAGCCTCGGTGGAAGAGTTATCGCAGTTACGCGGCATCGGCATCGCCAAGGCGGCCCAGATTAAAGCCGCCTTTGAGCTAGCCAGCCGCCTTGATGGCTATTCCCAGGCGGGGGATAAAACTATTGTCAAGACCCCCGAGGACGTGATGAGGCTGGTGGGGAAGAGGCTGGGGGCTAAAAAGAAGGAGCATTTCCTGGCGCTTTTGCTTGATACCAGAAACCAGCTGATAAAGGTGGCCGAGATTTCCGTCGGCAGCCTGGATAGCAGCATCGTTCACCCCAGGGAGGTTTTCAAGGAGGCGATCTCCGCCAGCGCCGCCGCCGTCATCTTTGCCCATAACCACCCCTCGGGCGACGTCCAAGCCTCGCCGGATGACATAAAACTGACCAAGAGGCTGGCTGAGGCGGGAGAGCTGGTGGGCATAGAGGTCTTAGACCATATTATTATCGGCGATAAGAAATCTTCAAGCCTGAAACGGGAAGGGCTTTTTTAAGATGTATTATTTCGCTTACGCTTCCAACCTGAACAAAAAGCAGATGCAGGAGCGCTGCCCGAACGCCAGGCCGATTTCGGTGACGACACTGAGTCACTATCGTCTGGTCTTTGTCGGGTGGTCGCGGAAGTGGCGGGGTGGGTACGCTAATATCCAGCCTTTCAGAGGGGAGAAGGTTATCGGGGCTGTTTACGAGCTCTCGGAGGAGGATATGAAAAAGCTGGACAGGTACGAGGATTGCCCCGCCACCTATAACCGCCTCAACGTAATCTTAAACGATGACCTGGGCAGGCGGATAGACGCGGTGGCTTATATCCGGGCGGGACGAGCCGACCCGACCCCGCCTTCCAAAGAATACCTGGCGGTTATCGAGCAGGGCTGTCGGGACTGGGGGATTCTTTAGC
>CAZPLG010000035.1:6636-11952 GCA_964587415.1 uncultured Dehalococcoidales bacterium
GATCCCTGGACGCTCGACCCCGCGCTCTCCGGCGATTCGACCTCCCACCAGTATATTGTGCAGATTTTCAGCGGGCTGGTGCGCCTCGGTGATAACCTGGAGCCGGTGCCCGACATCGCCCAGTGGTGGGAACTGAGCCCGGACGGGACCACCTATACCTTCTACTTGAGGGAGGATGTCTTTTTCCACGACGGGCGGCAAGTCAAAGCCGATGACTTCAAGTATTCTTGGGAAAGGGCCTGTGTCCCTGAGACCGGCTCGCAGACCGCCGCCACCTACCTGGGCGATATTGTCGGCGCAGAAGATGTATTGTCGGGCGCCAGCGAGGACATAAGTGGGGTAAGGGTGCTCGGTGATTTTATCCTCGAGGTGACCATAGACGCCCCCAAGTCTTATTTCCTTTCCAAGCTGACCTATGACACTGCTTTTGTCGTCGATGGGGCTAACGTGGCGTCGGGGGTGGGGTGGTGGCATGCGCCCAACGGCACGGGGCCCTTTACGCTCGACGAATGGGTGGAGGGCGAAGCCCTGTCCCTGGCCAGGAACGAGCTTTACTACGGGGAAATGGCCAGGGTCGAACAGGTTGTCTTTCAGCTTTGGGGTGGGGTGCCTATGAATATGTACGAGCTGGGCGAGATTGATGTCACCGGCATAGGCACCGCCTATACGGCGAAGGCGACCGATGAAGACGGGCCGTTCTACGACGAGCTATCCGTAACGCCCGAATTGAGCTTTTACTATATCGGCTTTAACACCGACGAGCCGCCCTTCGACGACGTCAATATCCGCCGCGCCTTCTCGCTGGCTATAGATAAAGAGAAGCTGATTTCACTGGTCTTCGCCGGCACGATGCGGCCCGCCTACGGCATACTGCCCACGGGAATACCGGGCTATAACGACGAGCTGGTGGGGTTGGGCTACGATGTCGAGGAAGCCAAGGAGCTAATCGCTCAATCCAGCTACGGTGATGTGGCTAACCTGCCGCCGATTACCCTGACCGCGGCGGGGTGGGGGGGGTTAATCTTAGCTGAGGTGGAATCTCTCGTCTATCAGTGGCGGGAGAACTTGGGAGTGGAAATTACGGTAAGGCAGCTGGAGCCGGAGGCGTTCCTCTATCACCTCGACCGGGAAAGGGACGAGATGTTCTATACGGGCTGGATTGCCGACTACCCGCATCCGCAGGACTTCCTTGAGGTTCTGTTCGGCAGCGGCGCCGAGAATAACTACGGCGATTACAGCAACCCCGATTTCGACGCGTTGCTGGAGATGGCGGCGGCGGAGCCGGACTATGACTTGAGCCTGGCGCTCTACCGGCAAGCCGAGCAAATGCTGGTCGACGACGCCGTCTGTATCCCGCTGTGTTTCGGGGTGAACTATATACTGGTCAAGCCCTATGTCAGCGGCTTTCAATTGAACCTTCTGGGGTTCGCCATGTTCAACGAGGTCTCGGTGGCGCCCCACTAGTTCGGATTAAAAGATTATGAATGTTACCAAGCAGTTGGAGCGTATCTTCAACCCGCGCAGCGTGGCTGTCGTCGGCGCCTCGGCCAGCCCGGACAAGGTGGGCTATATGTGCGTGGGCAACCTGCTGGAGATGGGCTTTAATGGCCGGGTCTATCCGGTCAACCCGGGGCTGGCGCAGCTTTTCGGGCTGAAGGCTTACCCTTCGGTGAGCGCTATTCCCGGCGAGATAGATTTAGCCATGGTGGTCATTCCCGCCGAGCTTACTTTGTCCACCATAGAGGAGTGCGCCGCCAGGGGGGTGAAGGGGGTAATCCTGGTTAGCGGCGGCTTTCGGGAGGTGGGCACTAAAATAGGCGCTGAACTGCAATCTCAGCTTAAAGAGATTGCCGACCGGGGCGGGCTAAAGATTATCGGCCCCAACACACTGGGCTTCATCAATCCGCGGGCTAAACTCAACGCCTCGTTTCAATACACCCTTGGCTTGAGCCGACCGGGCAACGTGGCTGTGGCGGCGCAGAGCGGCGGTGCCATTATCTACGCCGTGCACGCTTTGACCGACCAAAACGTGGGCATCAGCAAGGCTATCGGGTTGGGCAACCGCTGTAACCTCGACTTCGACGAGGTGGTTAGCTACTTCGGTCAGGATAAAGACACCGAGGTCATCGCCCTCTACATCGAGGGGCTGGAAGAGCCGCGGAGGCTCATTCAAGCCGCCAAAAAGGTCGCCAGACGTAAGCCCATCATCGTCTATAAAGCGGGGAGGGGGGAAGAGGTGGAGAAGAGCACCTTTTCTCATACCGGTGCTCTGGCGGGCAAATATCAGTACTACAAAGCCGCCTTCAATCAGGCGGGTATGCTCGTGGTTGATAGCATCGGCGAGCTGGTCGATAAGGCCAAGGCGCTGGCTTTCCAGCCGGCGGCGGGGGGCAACCGGGTGGCTCTTTTCTCGGTGCAGGCGGGGCCGGCTATAATTATGGCCGACAGGTGCGCCGAAGAAGGCCTGAGACTGGCGCAGTTTTCGCCGACGACGAAGCGCAAATTAAAGAAACTGTCGTCATCATTAAACGCGGTGGATAACCCCGTCGACCTCGCCTGGACTTCGGATGACTTCGACGCCTGCCGCCAGATGCTCCAAGCGGCGCTGGCTGACGAGGGCGTCGATGCCATAGCCGTAGCCGCTGTCTTTTACAGCACCAATATGGAGTTAATGCGGGCGGTGGTCGATGTCGCTCAGGACGCTCAAAAGCCGATAGTGGTCTGCCTGGACTCGCCCAGGGGGGCGGCTTATGCCGAGATAGATACCCTTGAAACTAGCGGTGTTCCCGTCTTTCCGCTACCGGAAAGGGCGGTCGGCGCGCTGGCGGGGCTGGTCAGATACGGGAAGGTTGGCGGAGGGGGTGGGATTCGAACCCACGGTCCTCCTGTTGAAGGACAACGGTTTTCAAGACCGTCACCATAAGCCGCTCGGACACCCCTCCGTGTCGTTTAGTATAGATAATCAATGCCGCAGGGTCAAATATAAAAAGGAGGCAGGGAATGTCGTTAGAAGGTAAGGTCGCTTTTGTCAGCGGTTCTTCGAGGCCGCACGGTATCGGGCGGGCGGTTGCCCTCGCTTTAGCCCGGGATGGTGCCGACGTCGCCGTTCACGGCTTCGGGCACTTCGAGGGGGCGGAGGCGGTAGCCGAGGAGATAAAGAAGCTGGGGCGGAAATCAATGGCTGTCAAGATAGACGTCCGCGACGCCCAGGATGTGCAAAAAGGGCTGGACAAGGTCAAGGAGGGGTTGGGGGCGGTGAGCATACTGGTCAACAACGCCGCCCAGATGGGCCATTTCGTGCCTATCTATAAAGCCACCATCGAGGAGTTCGATAACGAGGTCAAAATCTGCCTCAACTCCGCCTTTTACTGCATCAAGGCGGTCTGGGGCGATATGTGCGAGAACAAGTGGGGGCGGGTGATAAATATTTCCTCGGTGGCAGGGATGCTCGGCGGCGCGGGACAGGCCAGCTACGGCGCTTCCAAGGCGGGGCTAATTGCCCTGGCCAAGACCGTTGCTATCGAAGGCGCCCGCTTTAATATTACCGGCAACGCCGTCATCGTGGGCATCGCCCGTACCGATGCGCCCCTGACGGACGAAGCCACCGAGACGCTGGGCAAAAGGCTGCTCTGGCGGCGGCCCGCCGACCCGGCTGAGATTGCCGACGCCGTGGCTTATTTAGCTTCGGATGAGGCGCGGTATATGACGGGCGCTTCGATGAATATGATGGGGGGACTGGACTTGTTCGTGGTTTAAAATTAAATCTAATCTGCTTTCTTATATACCGAATTTGCTCTTTTGATTGCAAGACAAACGATTAAACGCTATGTTCCGTTACTTCAGAATAACTCAAATATGAAAGATCTAACTAGTGTAGCTTTACTACGTTACAGTATATTCTAGGACTTTGCTAGGAGAACGAGGTTGCGGGTCAATTGCTATTATCCATTTATTGGTGTTCTTGATTGGCTGTTTATACCTCTGTCCGGGCGCCAAACTTAAATTCCGTTCCTGATAAATCTAACCACCGATTGATACTCTTTATTAAGTTATAGATAGCATTACAATAGAAGTCACGTAGCTTCTCATTTACAACGAAAATTTGTTGAAGTTTGTCACGGTTATAAGACTCAAAATCACCGAAATCAGCAACTATAAATTCATCACCCAGCTTCTTTAGCAAAAGATATCTTTCTGGAAACTGGGTATTTTCTTCATTTATCTCTCTACCAGATATTACAGCGAACGATTTTGATTTTTTACCTGTTGAAACGTAAAGCCCACTGAATTTCTGAATATTTTCTAGATTCCTCAAGTTTTGTATCAAATGGATTATAGATATGATTTGTTCATTTTCCAAGATGTTGAGCATATAGGGATTCTCTACGACACTATGTAAATGTTCTTCAACTATTTCCCATTTCTTGAATACTTGAAAACCCACGTATTCATTATCAGATATCGTTCTTTTTATCTCATCTATATCCAGAGAGAGGAACTTATCTATTACAGGCAGAGTGTGTTCATTTTCCTTGAGAGGATATATTATCTTCTGCAATTGTTTTATAATTGACAATATATCAGCGCCAATCTGCATTTTGGCGAAATTGAACATCTCTCTGTTGAGTCTTTTCTGAGATAGATTACGTGCCTGTTGATAGAATAAATATATGAGCGGTATTGCAAAGAAAGCAGCTGCGATATTGACGAAAAGACCTCTAAAATCTTGGCTAATTACTAACCCTATATATAGAAATAGAAATCCAGACAGGATTGAGGCACAGTAGGGTAATACTTTCAGTAAAAGCCTTTTTGTATCCATCTTGATTTCGTTAAGCTCGTTTTCATATATTTTATTCTCGCGCTACTTGATTATCTTCTCCCCCATAAACCCCTGCAAAACCTCAGGCACTAAAATCGAGCCGTCGGGCTGCTGGTAGTTTTCCATGATGGCGATTAGAACGCGGGGGAGGGCTAAGCCTGAGCCGTTGAGGGTATGAACGAAGCGGGGCTTTTCTTCGGGGGTGGGGCGGTAGCGAATGTCGGCACGGCGCGCCTGGAAGTCGCCGCAGTTGGAGCAGGAGCTTACCTCAAGCCACTCCTCACAGCCGGGGGCCCACATCTCGATGTCGAATGACTTCTGGGAGGCAAAGCCGATATCGGCGGTGCAGAGCTGTTTTATGCGATAGGGAAGCCCCAGCTTCCGGCAGACATCCTCGGCATCGGCTAAAAGTTTATCAAGCTCATCGTTAGAGGTCTCGGGCTCGGTGAACTTGTATAATTCCACCTTGTCGAACTGGTGGCCGCGCTTTATGC
>CAZPLG010000036.1:0-3965 GCA_964587415.1 uncultured Dehalococcoidales bacterium
TTCCAGATTTCGGAAAAGCGCCCGCAGTCGCAGTTGGGTCGGCAGGAAGGCTTGCCGCAGCCGACATCTTCGCCGAAGTCGTAGTGAATCTCGCTGCAGGGCCCGCAGGGACCGCTGTCGCCGGCCGGACCCCAGTAGTTGTCCTTTTCATCGAAGCGCAGGATTCTATCTTCGGGGACACCGACCTCCCGCCAGTAGCCGAAGGACTCGTCGTCATCGAGGAAGATAGTTACCCAGAGCCTTTCCTTGGGTAGTTTTAGCCATTGAGTGACAAACTCCCACGCCCAGCCAATCGCCTCTTTTTTGAAATAGTCGCCGACGCTGAAGTTACCCAGCATCTCGAAAAAGGTGAGGTGAGTGGAATCGCCCACCGCTTCGATATCGGTGGTGCGGAAGCACTTCTGGCAGGAAACCAGGCGGGGGTGGGGGGGCTTTGCCTCCCCCAGGAAGTAGGGCTTGAACTGCACCATCCCCGCCGTGGTCAGAAGCAGGGTGGGGTCGCCCTTGGGTATCAAAGAAGAGCTGGGGATTATCTTATGCTCTTTTTCCGCAAAGAAATCTAAAAAGGCTTTACGAACTTGGTCGCTGGTCATCATTTCTTAACGATTTTAGTTTAACGCGCTCTGGCTGTCAACGAATTAGCGCCGCTGGGCGCAAAGCTCGGCAACGAGCAGGTTTAGCGCCAGCCCCCCCTCGAACTTCCCCCGCTTGATATAGAGGTCGGTCTGCAGGAGCTTTTTATAGACCTGCTTCAGCCGTTCCAGGGGATAGCGCTGCGCCTGCTCCAGCGTCTTGCGAAAAGGAAACGGCGCCAGCCCCAGCTTGCTCTGAATCTCTATATCGGACTTGCGCTTCCGCCTCATCTCTCTGGCCTGGACGACGAGCCGAACCTGGCGTGAAAGCATGGTCAGCAGATAGGATGAAGAAGCCCCCTTGCCCAATAACTGCTCCAGCAATCGCTCGGCGACCCCCGCTTTAAAGTCGAGGATGGCGTCAACCATGGCGAAGACGTTTGTCTCCTGCGCCGAGCTCACCACCTTATTGATATCCTCCGCCTCGATGCGTCGCCCACCGGTAAATAAGGTCAACTTGGTTATTTCGCCGGACATAATCCACAGGTTGCCCCCCACCAGCCTGGCCAGCAGATCCGCCGCCTGCGGAGATATGGCGCCGCCCTGCGCCGATACCTCTTTCTCTATCCACTGCTTCAGCTTCGCCTCCCTGAGCAATGGGAAAGTCCTCACCTCCGCCTGTGACGAAAGTAATTTAAGCAGGGGGTTGGTGCTCTTTATTCTACCGTCCGTCAGCACCACGACCGTGCTCTCGGGTAAGTTGCTCATGGCTTCGGCAAACGATTTGGCGCCTTCCCCCCCACCCCGATTGGATGTCTTTTTCTGTCGTCGCGGTCTGCCACTGGCTTCGAAGCGCCCCAGAAGCCCCTGGACAACGACCAGACGCTTTTCGGCCAGAAAAGGAACGGTCTCGCAAACGCCCCTGAGCTCACCCGGTGTCAGCTTCTGCCCGTCGAAGCTGGAGGTATTGGTCGCCAGCATAGACAGGTCGTCCAACTCCCGCTTTATCTCGCCGAGGAACTGGGTTATGGAAAAATCGTCTTCGCCGTGCAGTATATAGAGCAAGTCTCCCCCAGAATCTATCGGTCTTACCATTTTATCACAGGCAAGTCCCAAAATCTCTATTGAATAATGCCACTACTATGGAGTAAAATAAGTAAAACTTATTAAAACCCCGTCCGGATGCTGTCCGGCGTCGAGAGGAGAATGCTATGAACGAACGCCCCAACGAACGTCCCAGCGAACGCCCTGAGGAACTTAAAAAGCTATCAACCATCGCCACCGACATGGGATTCAACGCTGATTTGAGGACCAAAGCCATCGAGCAAATGGGCAACGCCACCTCGCAGGAAGCCCTGCGCGCCCTGCTCGACCTGGCCGCCAACGACCAGCTTACCGTCAAGGAAAGGGAACTCGCTCTCAAGCAAGCCTCGAAAATAATCAGGTCAACCCAATAATCATAAAGCTTAAATCTTAATTTAAGAAAGTAGCGGGTTAGACCGATGACCATTGAAATCGGCATCGTCGGGCTGGCGCAGAGCGGCAAGACCACCATCTTTAATGCCCTCACCCGGGGCAAAACGGATACCAGAAGTCTCGCCCCGCATATCGGCATAGCCAAAGTGCCCGAACCGCGCCTGCAGGTTTTGGCCGATATGCTCCACCCCAAAAAGGTCGTCCCCGCCGAGGTAAGCTATATCGACATCGGCGCCTCGGTCAAGGACCTGGGCGGCGGCAAAGGGGTGGGAGGGCAAATCCTGAACCAGCTCAGCAGCGCCGACGCCCTCATCGATGTCGTCCGTTCCTTCGCCGACGAGACCGTGCCCCACATCGAAGGCAGCCTGGATGTGGACAGGGACATCGCCACCGCCAACCTGGAGCTTACCCTCCACGACCTGGGCATCATCAGCCGACGGCTGGATAAGATTGAAGAATCCCTGAAGGGAGCCAAACCCGCCGAGCGCCAGTGCCTTCAGTCGGAGCAAAAGTTGTTAGCCAGGCTCAAGGTCGGCTTAGAAAAAGAGCTACCCATCCGGGAAATGGGAATCAGCCCTGACGAAGCCAGGCTCATGGCCAACTATCAGTTCCTCACCGCCAAACCCCGCCTGATTGTGGTCAATATCGGCGAAGAGCAGATAGCCGAGGCAGAAGCCATGCAAGACGAGCTTAACGCCCGTTACGCGCGGGCGGGCTCTAAGGTCATCACCCTCTGTGGCGAGCTGGAGATGGAGCTCACGCAATTGGACGACGAAGCCGCTAAGACTTTCCGCGCCGAGTACTGCCTCCCCGAATTGGGGCTGGAACATGTCGTCCAGCTTTCCTACGAGCTGCTGGGCTTAATCTCTTTCTTCACCACCGTCTCCGACGAAATGAAGGCCTGGTCCATCCCCAGGGGCACGCCGGCGCTAAAGGCGTCGGGCAAAATTCACTCCGACATAGAACGGGGTTTTATCCGCGCCGAGGTCATCAGCTACGACGACCTGATGAAGTGCGGCACTATGGCTGAGGCTCACAAAAAGGGGCTTCTGCGGCTGGAGGGCAAGGGCTATACCGTCCAGGACGGCGATGTTATTACCTTCCTCTTTAATGTCTAGTCCAGGTGTCGGGCGACCTCGGCAAGACTGCGGATTCGGAGAGCATCGGTAATATCCCCGAAGAAGTCGTGGCGGTCGATTAGAATACCCCGCATCCCCACCCCGTTAGCCCCGATGACATCTATCTCGTACTGGTCGCCGACGTAGATTGCCTCAGCAGGCTTTACCCCCGCCTTTTTCAGCGCCGCCTGGAAGATTTCGGGGTGGGGCTTGTTAAAGCCCACATCTTGAGAGGTAACCGTCACCCCGAGCCAGTTGCCCAGCCCCAACTCGTCATATGTAGCGCTTATGTCGCGGTCGACGTTGGAGATAAGCCCCAGGGTCAGTCCCTGTTCCTTTAGACTATCCAGGGCCGGAGCCACGTCTTTGTAGAGCGCCATTTTCAGGTCGATAGCCAGCCACTTTTTCAGGATATTGCCGATAAGCTGCGGCGAAGCCTCCAGCCCCGCCTCTTTGAGAACCATACCGTGATAGCGCCCGTAGAGGGCTGCCGTTTCCTCTTGAGAGCGCTTGCCCATTGACAGGCGGGAGTGCTCCTTGGAGAGAAAATCGTCGGCGACCATGATGGGACGGAGCAGCTCTTTAGGGGTAATTTTAATGCCCATCTCGCCGAGCAGCTTTGATTGAGTCTCCTCGCGCGGCGGGTCGTAGTCGACCAGCGTGTTGTAGTAATCGAAAAAGACGGCCTTAATCATAAAGCTCCCTTCACTGGAGCCAGCGGTCAGAGTCGAACTGACGACCGACGGTTTACGAAACCGTTGCTCTACCACTGAGCTACGCTGGCTTCCCGCTAAGTATA
>CAZPLG010000036.1:4065-11879 GCA_964587415.1 uncultured Dehalococcoidales bacterium
GGTTTACGAAACCGTTGCTCTACCACTGAGCTACGCTGGCTTCCCGCTAAGTATATCAAAATAAGCCGACTGGTAAAAGCCAATCGTCACCTCACCCAGAATTGTTGACCCCCTAAATAGCGTTATGCTACTATAATTAGCTATGCAGGTAGAGACGGAACTGGCTAAATTCACTCCTGAAAAGGATATGTTGCTGACCATCGGCGTCTTTGACGGCGTCCATCTCGGCCACCGTCACTTAATTGCCAGATTGACCGGGCTTGCCCGCCAGCAGGGATTGGCCAGCGGCGTCATAACCTTCAGCCGCCACCCCCGCGAGGTGCTGGCGCCCAATAGCCAGCTACCCTTCCTCACCGACATCGAGCGGAGGAGAGAGTTGCTCAAAAGCGAAGGCGTTGATGAGGTCATTCCCCTCTCCTTCACCCCCGAACTGGCTAAATTAAGCCCCGAAGAGTTTCTGGAGCTATTAAAAAAGCACTTAAGGATGCGGGGGCTGGTCGTCGGCCCCGACTTTGCCCTGGGCAAAAACCGCGAAGGCAATACCGACGCCCTGCACCAGCTGGGCGAGGAAATGGGTTTCAGCCTGACGGTGGTGACGCCGCTGACGATAGACGGCGAGGTGGTGAGCAGCACCGCCATCCGCCAGGCGTTAGCCGAAGGCGACACGAAACGGGCGCAAAAGCTGATGGGGCGCCCATTCCGCCTTCACGGGCAGGTGGTCAAGGGAGACAGGCGGGGCAAAGAACTGGGCTTCCCCACCGCCAACCTGGAAACCGAAGCCGAGCAGGCATTGCCCGCCGACGGCGTCTATACCAGCCGTGCCTTTATCGATGCTCAAGCCTATCCGGCCATGACCAACATCGGCCTTCACCCCACCTTCGGCAGCGATAAGCGCCTGGTCGAAGTCTATCTAATGGACTATCGGGGCGACCTCTACGGGCGGGAGCTGGCCGTCGAAATCATCGAACGCCTGCGCGGCGAGATAAAGTTCGACACTCCCGAAGAGCTAAAAAAACAGATTGCCGAAGACGTAAAAAGGGGCAAAGCCACCCTGGAAATCCGAGGTGCGAGTTAGACCATGCAAGAAGCCGAACTCAGCTATTTACTAAAGCGGGGAGTCGCCGAAATCATCGTCGAAGACGAGATGGCGCAACTGCTGCGCGCCGGCAAGAAGCTACGATTAAAGGAAGGCTTCGACCCCAGCTTCCCCGATATTCATCTGGGACATATGGTTGCCCTTAGAAAGCTGCGCCAGTTTCAGGAGCGCGGGCACCAGATTGTGCTCATCGTGGCCGACTGGACGGCGCAAATCGGCGACCCCAGCGGCATGTCGGTCACCCGCCCCATGCTGACTATGGAACAGGTCAAGGCAAACGCCGAGACCTACATGCAGCAGTTTTTTAAAGTAGTTGACAAGGAAAAGACCGAGATACGCTGGCAGAGCGAATGGTTCGGCAAGTTTGATTTAAGCGATATCATCCAGCTCACCAGCAAGTTCACCGTGGCCCAATTCCTGGCGCGGGATGATTTCAGCGCCCGCTATAAAGCCGAAAAACCCATCGCCATCACCGAGCTGCTCTATCCCCTGCTCCAGGCCTATGACTCGGTGGCGATTGAAGCCGATGTCGAATTCGGCGGCACCGACCAGAAGTTCAACTTCCTGGTAGGACGGGAGCTGCAATCAATGATGGGCCAGCGCCCCCAGCAATGCTTTATGGTACCCCTGCTGGTGGGCACCGACGGCAGCCACAAGATGAGCAAGAGCCTGGGAAACTATATCGGCGTCGCCGAAGCCCCCGAGCAGATATACGGCAAGGTGATGTCGGTGCCCGACGACCTTGTGCTCAACTACTTCGAGCTTTTGACCGATGTCCCCGATAAGGAGCTTGGGGAATTTAAGGCAGGCCTGGAAAAGCAAAAAGTCAATCCTATGGAGCTTAAAAAGCGATTAGCCAGGGAGATTATCACCCAGCTCTACGACCCGAAATCGGCTACCGAGGCCGAGGGATATTTCGAGAGAACGGTGCAGAACAAGGAAATGCCCGACGAGATAGCCCTGGGTACCAAGTCAGGCAAGAGTCTCCAGGATTACCTCGCGGAAAACCGACTGGCTAAAAGTAAAAGCGAAGCTAGACGTCTCATTGATCAGGGTGCCGTATATATTAATGACGAAAGAGTTAAAGACGCAAATTATACTGTTCAAAAAGATGATATCATAAGAGTGGGCAAGCGACGTTATATTCAGTCTACCTAGTGCTAACTAGCATGTAAAAACGCCGCTTTGCCAAAGTGATTAACAAAGACTAGCTAGAAAAAAGGAGATATAACATGGATAATCTACGTATCCCCGGCCCCACCCCCATCCCCGACGAAGTGCTCAAGGTAATGAGCCGCCAGATGATAAATCATCGCGGCCCTGAGTTCAAAGAGCTTCAGGACAATGTGCTCGCCGACCTGAAAAAGCTCTTCCAGACTAAAAATGACGTTTTCCTGCTCACCGGCTCCGGCACCGGTGGACTTGAGGCGGGCGTGGTCAATACCATGTCCTCCGGTGACAAGGTGCTATCGGTGTCCATCGGCGTCTTCGGCGACCGTTTCGCCGACATCGCCAAGCACTTCGGCGCCGATGTCATCAACCTGAACTTCGAGTGGGGCAAAGCCGCCGACCCTGATGCCGTGCGTAAGGCGCTCCAGGCCGACCCCAAGATAAAGACGGTGCTGGTCACGCATAACGAGACCTCCACCGGTGTCACCAACGACCTCAAGGCGATAAGCGCCGTGGTCAAGGAATTCGACAAGCTGCTGGTGGTGGACGCCATCAGCTCCCTGGGCTCCATCGAGCTGCCCGTGGACGACTGGAACATAGATGTCGCCATCACCGGCTCGCAGAAGGGCTGGATGGTGCCCCCGGGACTGGCTATGGTCAGCATCAGCCCGAAGGGCTGGCAGGCACACGCCGAGTCCAAGATACCCAGCTTTTACTGGGACTTCGGCAAGGCGAAGAGCTACCTGGAGAAGGGGCAAACGCCCTGGACGCCCGCCGTCAGCGTGATTTACGGCCTGGAGGTATCGCTCAAGATGATGCTCAAGGAGGGCCTGCCCAATATCTTCGCCCGTCATGCCCGCATCGCCCAATCCGTCCGCGACGGCGTCAAGGCGCTGGGCCTATCCCTCTTCGCCGAGGAGAGCCATGCCTCCAACACGGTTACCTCGGTAGCCGGCTCGGGCGGGCTCGACACCAGGAAACTGGTCAAGCTGATGAGGGAGCAGGAGCACGTCGTGCTTGCCGGCGGACAGCGGACGCTGGACGGCAAGATATTCCGCGTCGGCCACCTGGGCTGGGTAAGCGACGACGACATCAAGGGATTACTGTCATCCCTGAAAAAGGTACTGCCCCAGGCCGGATTTACTGGCTAGGAGAGGGTAAAATGAAAGTCTTAATTGCCGACAAGCTTGCCGAGGAAGGGATAAATATTCTGCGCCCCCACGCCGAGGTGGATGTCAAGACCGGCCTCAAGCCCGAGGAGCTTATAGCCGTCATCGGCGACTACGATGCCCTGATTGTACGCAGCCAGACCAAGGTCACGGCTGATGTCATCCGGGCCGGCAAAAAGCTGCAGGTCATCGCCCGCGCCGGCGTCGGCGTGGATAATGTCGATGTCGATGAAGCCACCCAGCATGGCATCATCGTGGTCAACGCCCCCACCGGCAACACCATCTCCGCCGCCGAGCACACCATCGCCCTCATGCTCGCTTTAGCCCGCAACATCCCCCAGGCTAACACCATGCTCAGAGGAGGAGAGTGGAAGCGCTCCGACTTTATGGGCACCGAGGTAAGGAACAAGACCCTGGGCATACTGGGGCTGGGCAATGTCGGCTCGGAGGTAGCCAAGCGCGCCCACGGGCTGCAGATGAAGCTCATCGGCCACGACCCCTTTATCTCCGTCGAACACGCCCGTCACCTGCAGGTGGAGCTTGTCCCCATCAAGCAACTGCTCAAGGAATCGGACTTTATTACCCTCCATATGCCCCTGACCTCGTCAACCAAGGGGATGCTCGGGGCCAAGGAGTTGGCTACGGTCAAGCCCACCGCCAGGATTATTAACACCGCCCGCGGCGGGCTCATCAACGAGGAGGCTCTGGCGAAGGCGGTAAAGGAAAAGAGGGTGGCGGGGGCAGCTATCGATGTCTTCCCCACCGAGCCCTGCACCCGGAGCATACTCTTCGAGGACGATAGCATAATCGTTACCCCCCACCTGGGCGCTTCCACCACCGAGGCTCAGGCTATGGCCGCCAGCGATGTCGCCGAACAGGTGGTCGACATACTCCAGGGGAAACCACCCCGCTACCCCGTCAACGCTCCGTTTATACCCTCGGAGACACTGTCGGCGCTGGCGCCCTTTATAGAGGTGGCGGCGACGCTGGGACGGCTGGTCGGCCAGCTCGCCGAGGGGCAGACAAACTCAGTGCAGATTCGATACGAAGGCGAGATTTCCAACTATGATACCAACTCCCTCAAGGCCGCCGTCCTGGGCGGGCTTTTGGAAGAGATAAGCGAGGAGCGGGTCAACATCGTCAACGCCGACATCGTGGCTTCCCGCCGAGGCTTGACCGTCGTCGAGCAGAAAGAGACGACCTGCGAAAACTACGCCAGCCTCATCACCGTTGAGGTCACCACCAGCGCCGGCGTCACTATCGGCGCGGGCACGGTGATACATGGCGAATCGCATATCGTACGGGTCAACAAATTCTGGATGGATATCGTGCCCACAGGCGGCTATTTCCTCTTCTGCAACCATAAGGACCAGCCCGGTCTTATCGGCGCGGCGGGCAAGATAACCGGTGACGCCGATATCAACATCAGCGCCATGCACCTTTCTCGATTAAAGCCGAGGGGCGACGCCCTGATGATACTGGCTCTGGACGAGCCTTTACCTGTGGAAAAGCAGCAGCAGATACTATCGCTGCCCGATGTCTATTCGGTGAAACAGGCCAAACTCTAGTCCAGGCGGTGCAATACCAGCCCCGCTGGCGCCTTGGGGTAGAAGTAGGTCGCCTTGCGCGACATCTTATCGCCGGCGTCGGCGATGGCTTTGACCGCCTCCGCCCTCACCGGGCTCAAGAGAAAGGCAAGCTGGTATTCCTGACTTAAGACCCTGTCCACCGCATCCCGGCCGTCGTAGCTGTAGCTTATGACCGACTGACCGCTTTCCCCCAGCTCGTGGGGTATAACGCTATCGACGATATCGACATCCAGCCTCTTGTACAATTCGGAGTGGAAGTGGGGCATCATCTGGTCAGCGGCGCTGAAATCGCGCAGTTTGAGCCGCAGCAACCGTCCCTCGTTCAGACCAAGCAGGACCAGTTTCACCTCGCTGGCTTCTCCCCCCGAAAGCAGGCCGTCGATTTGCCCCCAGACATCGGCTTTGCCGATGGCTAATTCCTCGGCCTCGAAAAACGAGTGCAATCTGGTGTTAAGCTCGCTCAAAGCGGCTCTGGACATGCCGCGCACCAGCCTGTGGGCGGGCAGGATGACCAGCCCGGGGTCGGCGAAATCCACCAGCTCCATCATGACGAAGTTAAAGGCTTCCTTACCCGAAACCGATGAAGAACGGGCGCGCTGCTCCCGCTGGTAGCTGAGCGCGCTTTCGTAGCGGTGATGCCCGTCGGCGATATAGAGTGGTTGGTCGGACAGGCCAACGCTTAGCTGTCTGACAGCCTCAGGCTCATTAATAGCCCAGAGGTTATGCCTTTCCCCATCAATCTCGCTGGAGCCAAGTATAGACGGATTTTTCTCCTGTTTAGCCAGCAGCGAGGAGACCTGTCCTCCTTTGTCTTCGAATAGGGCCAGTATGGGGCTGGTATTGGCCTGGCACACCCAGAGCAGGCTCAGTCGGTCGGTGGTGTGCTCGGCAAGCGTGCCTTCGTGGGGACGGACGACGTTGTCCGCCCATTCCTGCAGGCGAACGCCGGCGATGATACCGCGCCGACGGTATTCCCGGCCGCCGTGGTGGAAATAGTGGTCGTGCAGGTAGATAGACGGCGCTTCGTCAGCAACCAGAACCTTTTGCGCCAGCCACCGCTCCAGAACAGCCGCCGAACGGGTGTATTTATTATCGGTAGTCGTATCCTGGGGCAGCTCCCGGTTATGCTCCAGGCGGACGAAGTTGTATTCGTTACGCTGATAAAGCTCCTGCTGCAATTGTGGCGAAATAACATCGTAGGGGGGGCAGATAACTTCGGCCAGGTCCTTGACTTTGCGCTGGTTGTAGTGCACCCCGCGGAAGGGATGAATATCAGCCATAACTCTCTCTTTCTAAACTATGAGGGGCTTCGCTAACCTAGTTTACCCCATAGTTCGGGAAGGGCACAAGTCGGTTACCAGATAACCAGTACATCCTGAATCACGTCGTCCCAGTACGGTATTGCATAGTCGTTCAACTGGGAATAGCCCCGGCCGATTTCCACCCTGACCTCGTCATCGAACTGGGGCTCGAAATAGACCAGCCCCCGGTCGATGGTGTCGAAGGCGACTATGGAATGCCCCGAATCCGAATAGCGCAACTCGACGTAGGCGCAGCGCCAACCCTCCGCCTCGGCGTTATTGCAGACGTCCCGGGAGAAGTGGCTGCAAACATAGTTATCTTCGTCGTAGTAGTTCCGGTCGGTGTGGTCGCTGTGTATGAAGGCGACCGCCTCGGCATAAGTGGGGTCTTTCAGGCAAAAACCGTGCCCGGTGCCGGCATCTATGCCCTCGGTATAGCCCTCACTATAGCCATCCTCATAGCCGACGGCTTCACCCTCGTCATAACCCTCGTACTTGCCCAGGTTATAACCATCGCTGTAGCCGTCCTGGTTGCCCGTTATATAGCCGACCTTCTGCCCCGACGAATAGCCTTCATCATAGCCGGTGGCATCGCCCACGGCGTAAGCCACGTTATAGAGGATAAAACTGCCCGCGCCGACTGCCGCCATTATGCCGATTGATATCAAAATTCGTTTTAGCCACATTTTACCGACCCCCCTTAGTTTATACTATTATAGATTATAGCGTTTTCTCTTTTGCCCAGCTAGCTGGTGTGTTATAATTTTTCTGCAAAACGTATGTTGAAGGTGCTCTGTGGTTGACTTTAACCAGCTAAAACAGAGGATAGAAAAGCTAAGGGCGGAAATCAACCATCACAACTACCGCTACTACGTGCTGGACAGCCCCGAGGTTTCCGACGCCGAATACGATGAAATGATGCGGGAGCTGCAGGGGCTGGAGGCGGAATACCCCCGGTTTCTCACCCCCGACTCCCCCACCCAGCGTGTCGGGGCGGCGCCCGTGGAAGCCTTCGGCGTCGTCGAACACCGCTATCCCCTGCTCTCGCTGGGCAACGCCTTTTCTGAAGAAGAACTGTCTGCCTGGTACAGGCGCATTTCCAAGCTGCTGGACGGACAGAAATGCGACTTCGCCGGCGAGCACAAGATTGACGGGCTGGCCGTGGCGCTGACCTATATCGACGGCAAGCTCGCCAGTGGGGCTACCCGCGGCGACGGACTGCGCGGCGAGGATATAACCCAGAACCTGAAGACGGTAAGGAGCATTCCCCTATCGGTGAGAGGAGACTTCCCGCCCCGATTCGAGGTGCGCGGCGAGGTATTTTTACCCAAGGCAGGCTTCGAAAAGCTGAACCGCGAGCGGGCCGAAGAAGGCTTGTCCCTCTTTGCTAACCCCCGCAATGCCGCCGCCGGCTCGGTGCGCCAGCTCGACCCGCGCATCACCGCCAAACGCCCGCTGGACATCTATATCTATATGCTCGGCTACGCCG
>CAZPLG010000037.1:0-11627 GCA_964587415.1 uncultured Dehalococcoidales bacterium
CATTGCCGCTAAACCGCCATAAGCGAAACCGAAAATAACGGCAAACAGGTAAAACATCCACAACTCCCCGGCCGCTACCAGCCAAAATAAAGCGCCTGACATCAGGATAAGGTTGACGATAAGAGGCGGTTTGCTCCCCACCCTATCGGTAATACTACCGGTTACAATCCTGCCCACAACACTTAACCCTCCAACAACCGCCAGAATACTGGCAGCAATTACGGCTGAAATCCTCAGATCGGTGACATGGTTGGCAATGTGGGCAATTATAGTATGCACACAGTAGCCAAAGCAGAATAGTATAGCGAAAAGCACCCACAATTGCCAGCTACCCATTGCCTCTCGAAGAGAAAATCCCCTGGCATGTAAATTCAAGCCCGCCGCCTCCTTATTCTCCCCGTCGGGCAACAGCCCCATTTTCTTGGGGTCAAGCCTTAAGAATTGAGCTACCAGTATAATGAATACCAAAGCTATAGCGCCGATGACAATGTAGGCAGTGCTCCAGCCCCAGCTTTCGATGAGCCAGGTAGCCACCGGGGGGACAATCAGGGTGCCGATGCCTATACCAGCGACAACAAAACCGGTCATTATCCCTCTCCTTTTAACAAACCACCTGGCTACCGTAGATAACGGAGGGACAAAGGCACCACTCATGCCCACACCTATTACTACCCCATAGAAGAGATATAGCTGCCAGATAGCACTGACCTGTGACATTAACAGATAGCCTAGACCTAAAAGGAAGCCGCAAAGTGTCATCACTATCCGGGGACCAAACCTGTCGGTGAGCCGGCCCATGACGACAGCCAGAAGACCACTCAGAAACGCGGCCAGTGAGTAGGCTCCCGAAGCCTCGGTCCGTGTCCAGCCAAACTCTGTGGACAGCGGTTTGAAAAAGACACCAAAGGTGTAAAACGTGCCGAACATTAATAGCATGGTAAAGAAGCCAATCAAAACGATAACATAGCCATAGAAAAAGCCTGGCTTCTTGGCAGTAGTCAAACTCGAAACTTCCCGCTCAGGCACAACAAGCTCACCCCCAGAATGTATCTAGCACAAAAAGACTGGCTATGTATCCGCCAGCCAACACCAGTTTCGAAATAGGATTGCCCTCAACCAGCCAATAGCTAACCAGTCAAGACATACTCTCCACGCAGCACCCGGCCCAAATACTGACCAGTGGCTGAAGACTTCTCACCAGCTATCTCCTCAGGGGTGCCGGTAGCGACAACATATCCGCCACGGTCACCAGCCCCCGGTCCCAGGTCAATGATATGGTCAGCGTTCTTAATCACATCCAGGTGATGCTCAATGACCACCACCGTATTACCGGCGTCAACCAGACGCTGCAATACCCGCAGCAGAGCGGCCACATCCTCAAAAGAGAGACCGGTAGTTGGCTCATCAAGGATATAAAGCGTCCTTCCCGTAGAGCGCTTGGACAATTCGGTGGCAAGCTTCACCCGCTGCGCCTCACCGCCGGAGAGAGTGGGCGCCGGCTGACCGAGACGAATGTAGCCCAACCCCACATCCCGCAGTGTCTGCAGCTTATTTTTTACCTTGGGGAAATGGTCAAAGAAGGCAAGTGCCTGCTCCACGGTCATATCCAGCACCTCAGCGATGTTCTTGCCCTTAAACCTGATTTCCAGAGCCTCACGGTTATAGCGCTTCCCCTTGCACACCTCACAGGCAACGGTAACATCGGGCAGGAACTGCATCTCAATCTGAATAAACCCCTCTCCACGGCAAGCCTCGCAACGCCCACCCTTAACGTTAAACGAGAAACGACCCGGAGCATAACCTCTCATCCGAGCCTCGGGAACGGTGGCAAAAAGCTCACGGATAGGGGTAAAGGTGCCGGTATAGGTGGCGGGGTTGCTGCGGGGGGTACGCCCGATAGGCGACTGGTCGATATTGACCACCTTGTCGATGTGCTCGATGCCGATTATATCATCGCACTCGCCCGGCCTTTCCCGCGAGCGGTAGAGGAGCTGCGCCAGCTTCTTATAAAGGATATCGTCAATCAGGGTGCTCTTGCCGCTACCGGAAACTCCGGTAACACAGACAAACTTACCCAGCGGAATATGCACATCTATATCTTTAAGGTTGTTCTGCCTCGCCCCCTTGACGACTATCTCCTCGCCGTTGCCGGGGCGGCGCTCGGGCGGCAAGGGAATACTCTTGGCGCCGACGAGGTACTGGCCGGTTATCGACTCGGCGCACTTCATAATATCGTCCAGGGTGCCGGTGGCGACAATCCACCCCCCGTGCTCTCCGGCGCCGGGCCCCATATCGATAACGTGGTCGGCCGCCCTCATCATGGCTTCGTCGTGCTCCACCACCAGTATGGTGTTGCCCAGCTCTCTTAAGCGTTTTAATGTCTCAATCAGGCGAAAGTCATCGGCGGGGTGCAGGCCTATAGTCGGCTCGTCGCAGATGTAGAGCACCCCCATCAGCCCGCTGCCGATCTGGGTGGCCAGCCGAATGCGCTGCGCCTCGCCGCCGGCCAGGGTCGCCGAGGCGCGGTCGAGGTTAAGATAGTCCAGCCCCACGTCCTTAAGAAAGCCCAGGCGGGCTTGAATCTCTTTGATAATCTGGTGGGCAATCGTCCGCTCTCGTTTGCTGAGCACCGCCTTTTTGCCGTTGCCCATCACCCCCACCCAGTCCAGCGCCTGTACCACCGACATCGAGCTGACCTCGACGATATTCTTGTCGCCGATGGTCACTGCCAGCGACTCCGGTTTAAGCCGCCTACCCTCGCAGACGGGGCAGGGCTTCGAAACCATATAGCGTTCAATCTTGGCGCGGGAGTATTCCGACTCGGTATCCCGGTAGAGTCGTTCCAGGGCCGGTACCACTCCCTCGAAGCCTTTGTGGTGACGCCTTATCTTGCCGAAACGGTTGCGATAGACCCTGGTTTCCCCACCCTCCCCATAGAGGATAAGGTCGAGCTGCTCTTTGGTCAGGTCCTTGACCGGGGTGTGGAGGGAAAAGCCGTTTTTGCGGGCTAAAGACTCCACCTGGTAGAGATACCAGCTGTGGAACTGCCAGGGGCGGATGGCCCCTTCTAAAATGGACAGGTTTTTGTTCAGCACCAGCTCCGGGTCTATCTCCAGCTTAACCCCCAGCCCGCTGCATTCACGGCAGGCGCCATGAGGGCTGTTGAAGCTGAAGGTGCGGGGGGCAATCTCGCCCAGGCTGATGCCGCAGTGGACGCAGGCGAAGTGCTCCGAGAACAGAAGCTCCTCGCCATCGATAACGGACACCAGTACCAGCACCACCCCCGCCCCCAGCTTGAGCGCCGTCTCCACCGAGTCGGCGATGCGGCTCTGGTCGCTCTGCCCCATCACCAGTCGGTCCACCACCACGGCGATGGAGTGTTTTTTGTATTTATCCAGCTGAATATCCTCGGACAGCTCGCGAATCTCGCCGTCAACGCGCACGCGGGCGTAGCCCGCCTTGCGCAGGTCGTCGAAGACGGACTGGTATTCGCCCTTACGGTCGCTTATAAGCGGGGCTAAAATCATGATGCGGCTCTTGGCGGGAATATTCTGGACGGCATCGACAATCTGCTGCACCGTCTGCGCCGTAATCTCCCGCCCGCACTTGGGGCAGTGGGGATGCCCCACGCGGGCAAAGAGTAGCCTCAGGTAATCATAGACTTCGGTTACCGTGCCCACCGTCGAGCGCGGGTTCTTGCTGGGACCCTTCTGGTCGATGGAGATGGCTGGGCTTAAGCCCTCGATATAGTCGACCTCGGGCTTCTCCATCCTGCCCAGGAACTGGCGTGCGTAAGCCGACAGCGACTCCACGTAGCGCCGCTGTCCCTCGGCATAGATGGTGTCGAAGGCCAGCGAGCTTTTGCCGGAGCCGGAGACACCGGTGATAACCACCAGCTTATCGCGGGGAATAGTGACATCGATATTCTTGAGGTTGTGCTCGCGGGCGCCTTTAACGACGATAGCCTGTAACGGCATGGATTTATACCTCTTCCCTGGCTAAATTTAATTGTAACACTTGCGGCTAAAGCACAACAAGTTTCCTTGATTACATTCCCAGCATCATATATACTGCCTATGGCTGACTGATTTAATGACGTCCCCCAAGCCAGGGAAGGAGACCGCCCTTGAAAGAATTAACCATAACTGCCGATGCCCCTAGAGAAAGACTATTTGTGCTGGGCAACGAAGCCATCGCCCGGGGGGCGATAGAGGCCGGCGTCCAGGTTGCCGCCGCCTACCCCGGCACCCCCTCCAGCGAGATAGTGGAAACCCTTTCCGGGGTGGCCAAAGAACTCGGTATTTACGTGGAGTGGTCGGTCAACGAAAAGGTAGCCTTCGAGGTCGCCCTGGCCGCCTCCATCTGCGGGGTGAGAGCCATGGCGTCGATGAAACACGTCGGGGTAAACGTGGCTCACGACCCCCTGATGACGGCTAACTACATCGGGGCTAAAGGGGGGCTGGTGCTGCTCTCCGCCGACGACCCCTCGGCCTGGAGCTCCCAGAACGAGCAGGACAACCGCTATATCGCCCTGCAGGCCTACATGCCCGTCCTGGAGCCTTCCTCCGTGCAGGAAGCCAAGGATATGATGGCTGACGCCTTTAAGCTATCCGAGCAGTTCCGGCAGCTTTTCATGCTCAGGTCGGTAACCCGCATCGGCCACGCCCGCAGCGATTTAGTGCTGGGCGAAATATCGCGGGAGAAAAGAGAGGGCAAGTTCGTCAAAAACCGCGACCTGCTGGTCTATACCCCCAAAGAAGCCAGATTAAATAAGCCCCTGATGCTGGAAAGGTTCGACACCATAAAGAAAGCGGTCAACACCCTCCCCTACAACCAGCTAAAGCTGGTTAGCGGCGCCAAGCTGGGCATTATCGGCTGCGGGCTATCCTACAGCTACACCATGGAAGCGCTGAAGTGGCTGGGGATTGAGGATAAGGTCTCCATACTCAAAATCGGCACCCCCCACCCCCTGCCCGAGGAGCTGGTGATAGAGCTGCTGAAATCGGTCAAGGAGGTGCTGGTGACCGAGGAGATTGACCCCTTTGTCGAGCTTCATGTCAAAGCCCTCGCCAACGAGCATAGCATTCCGGTTAAGATACACGGCAAGGATCTGCTGCCACGGGTCGGCGAGCTATCCACGCGGAAGGTCACCGAGGCTATCATCAAGCTTAGCGGAGCCAAGCCGCCGGTGGACTTTGCCAAGCTGGACAAGCTGGAGAAAGAGACGACCCCCCTCCTCCCCTGGAGGCCACCCGCCCTCTGTCCCGGCTGCCCCCACCGCGCCTCCCATTACGCCATTAAGACCGCTTCAAAAAGGGTGGCAAGAGAACTGGGGAAGGACGTGGAGGCTATCTATCCCGGTGACATCGGCTGCTATGCTCTAGCCTACAACCCGCCGCAGGAAGCCTCAGATACCATCATTTGTATGGGGGGCAGCTTCGGCATTGCCAACGGGCTGTCTCATGTCGTCAACGCGCCGATAGTAGCCCACCTGGGCGATTCGACCTTCTTCCACGCCGGCATACCGCCCCTGGTAAACGCCGTCTATAATAAAGCAAATATAACCATGGTCATAATGGATAACTCAACCACGGCCATGACCGGCTTCCAGCCCCACCCCGGCACCGGCCAGACCGCCATGGGCGAGGAGGCCGTCCAGCTAAAGCCGGAGGAGGTAGCCCGCGCCTGCGGGGTAAAATTCGTCGAGGTCGTTGACCCCTTCGACCTGAAAGCAGCCGCCAAGACCATAGAAGCCGCCATAAGGTTCGAGGGTCCCGCCGTCGTCGTCTCCCGGAGGCTCTGCGCCATAATCGACCAGCGAGAGAAGCGGAAACGAAAAGAGCCGATTATCCCCTACTTTGTAGACCAGGATAAGTGCAGCGACAAATGCAACGCCTGCATTGAGCTTCTGGGCTGCCCGGCGATAATAAAAGAGGATGGCAAGACCATCATCGACCAGGCGCTCTGCACCGGCTGCGGAGTCTGCGCTCAGGTCTGCCCCTACAAAGCGATAATAGAGGTGAGCCAATGATAAAAGAATTCAACGTGTTGATCACCGGGGTCGGCGGGCAGGGTGTAATTCTGATGTCGGAGTTGCTGGGAGGGGCTGCGGTCAAAGACAAGCTGAAGGTCAGAGGCTCGGAGATACTGGGCATGGCGGTGAGGGGCGGCTCGGTAACCAGTGCCATCCGGCTCGGCGAAGATGTCTACGGCCCCCTCATCCCCACCGGCAAGTGCAGCGCCCTGGTCGGCATGGAGCCCTCGGAGGCGTTGAGGAATATCACCTGCCTCTCCAAGTCCAGCCTGGTCATAGTTAACACGGCGGCAACCGTGCCCTTTACCGTTCCCCTGGGGCAAAGCAGCTACCCCACTCTAGAGACAATCATGGAAAAGCTTAGAAAAGCTGCGGAAAAGGTAATCCAGCTCGATGCCGCCAAACTGGCTTTAGCAGCAGGCAGCCTGCTCGCCACCAACGTTGTCATGCTGGGGGCGCTGTTCGGCACCGAGCAACTGCCCATAAAAGTAGCCACTATAAAAGCAGCCGTCGAGGAACGCTTCCCGGCTAAAGTAGCGCCGGTTAATATGAAAGCCTTCGACCTGGGCTACGAGGCCTGTCGGCAGGCTCTCAAATAGGAACTATTCTATAAGCTCCATAATGTGCATCACCTTCACCGGCAGCTTGTTGCGCACCACGCTGTCAATCAGTTGAATTTCACAACCAGGGCAGCTGCTGACCACGATATCGGCGCCGGTGGCTTCAATCGAAGCCGCCTTCTTATCGGCAATCTCCTTCGATAGATCGTAGTAATACATGCTGAACGCCCCCGCCATGCCGCAGCACCGGTCGGCGTTGGGCATCTCGATATACTCAATCCCAGAGATTGACTTTATGACCTGCCGCGGCTGGCTGGTTATCCCCAGGTGCCGGCTCAGGTGACAGGGGTCGTGCCAGGTAACCTTCTTACCCTTGGCTTCCGCCGAGGGCTTATAAGCCGATGACGGCAAATCCAGCACGTCAATCAGGAACTCGGAGATATCCTTGACCTTCTTGCCGAACTTTTCGTAAGCCTTCTTTCGCTGCGGGGTGTCGGCTAGAAACTTGGCGTAGTCTTTGAGCGCCGAGGTGCAGGTGGCACAGTCGGAGATAACGTAGTCCAGCCCCTCGAAGGCTTTAACATTGGCGTCAGCCATCTTGCGGCCAGTTTCGAAATCGCCCGCCCCCAGAAACACCGGTGCCCCACAGCACCCCTGTTCCTGAGGCACTACCACCTCCACCCCATTACGGGTCAGGAAGTCGATTATATGTTTACCCAGCTCGGGCAGGACGAAATCGGTCATACAGCCGCTAAAATAGCCCACCCGCATCCTGGTCTTGACGCCGTTGGGCGGTACGTTCACCACCGGCACCATCTGCCGTAAGAATTTGGGGGCAATCTGGGGTATATTTCGCCCCTTGCCCAGCGCCGAGAGGAACATGGAAAGGTGCCTGATGGTGCCCTCGGTCTTGGGCAGGAAAATCCCCTGGAACCAGGAAGCGAAGCGCACCACCCAGCCGAAGAGCCTCCGCCGCGGTAAGAGCCAGCGGTAGACGATATTATAGGGGAACTTTAAGCCGCGAGCCTTGACCGCATCGGCCCTGGCAGCGACGATAACGTTGGGGATATTGGCTTTAGCCGGGCAGTTAGCCGTGCAGGTCATGCAAAGGGTGCACTTGTTAAGGCGGTCGGCATACTCCTGGGTATAATCCAGCTCGCCCGCCAGCAGCCCTCGTATCATCATGTTCTTGCCCCGCGCCACCGAGGCTTCAATATGCTCCTCCTGATAGACCGGGCACCAGAAGGTGCAAAAGCCGCACTTCATACACTGGCTCAGGTCGCTTTCGAACCTCTTTATCTGTTCGTATCTGTCAGCGGTTAGTGCCATATCACACCCTCTCCTCCTCCCATATCTTACCGGGATTGAGGATATGGTTGGGGTCAAGCAGTGTCTTTATCTTTATCATCAGGTTGAGGGCTACCGGGTCCATTGCCCTCTTGAGGAAGCGCTGTTTCTCCAGCCCGATGCCGTGCTCTCCGGAGAGCACGCCGCCCAGGGAAAGCGCCGCCTCGAAGATTTCCTCCATCGCCTTCTGGGCTCGGGCAAATTCCTCTTTCTTACTGATATCGGTGAATATCGCCGGGTGGAGATTGCCATCGCCGGCATGCCCCAGGTGGCTGATGAAGAAGCCTGTCCTCTCCGATATCTCACCCAGCTTATTGATAAATTCCGCCAGCTTGTCGCGGGGCACGGCCACATCCTCAGCCAAAACCGTCTTAGCCGCGCCGAAGGTAGCGGCAAAGCCAGCGCTTCTCATTTTCCAGTACTTGGCAGCTTCCTCGGCGTCCTTGGCCACTTTAACCTCTTTCGCCCCGCTCTTTTTCAGGGTATCGACAATCTGCTCCGTCTCCGCCTCCACCGCCGCCGGAGAGCCGTCAGCCATTAAGAGAAGCAGCGCCTGCGCCTCCACCGGCAGACCCATCGGCATCATTTCTTCGACGCGCCGCAGGATGAAATTATCGACGAACTCAATCTTGGCCGGCACCACGCCGCTGGCCAGTATGTTGGATACCGCCTGCCCGCCTACAGTCATATCGTCAAAGACAGCCATCATCGTCTTGCTGGCTTGCGGCATCGGTATCAGCTTTAAGGTTATCTTGGTGATTACCCCCAGCGTGCCCTCGGAACCGGTGAAAAGCATCATCAGCTCATATCCGGTGCGGTTCTTCACCGTCACCCCACCCAGCTTCATAATGTAGCCGTTGGCTAAGACCACCTCCAGCCCGAGGACATACTGCTTGGTTACCCCGTACTTGACGCAGTAGGGACCGCCCGCGTTCTCAGCGATAGTGCCGCCTATGGTACAGCCCAGAAAGCTCTGGGGGTCGGGGGGATAGAAAAGCCTCTGCTTGGCTAACGCCAGGTTAAAGTCATGCAGCACGACGCCGGGCTCGACGGTAGCCGTAAAGTTAGTCTTATTTATATCCAGGATTTTATTCATCTTTACCGTGCAGAGAACAATGCCGCCCTTGATGGGTATGGAGCCGCCGCTGACGTTGGTGCCGGCTCCCCGGGGAGTAACCGGAACCTTGTTGTCATTAGCCAGCTTCAGAATCTGGGACACCTGCTCGGCGGTCGTCGGCAGCACCACTACGTCGGGCATATGCACCCAGGTAGCGGTGCCATCATAGGAATAGGTGGTCAGGTCCTCCTTAGAGGTTAGCACCGCCCCCTTGCCCACAATTTTCTCCAGTTGCGCGATAAGCTTCTTATCCATGTTAACCCCCCTTCAGATTAGTGACCGACCTTGACGGGACTGCCTTTTCCTCGGCCAGCAAAGCCGCCCCCAGCGCCGCCACGATTTGCGGCTCCTCAGGCACTAAGAGCTTGCTGGCTAAACTCTGTTCTATACTCCTGACCAGCCCGATATCCTTAGCCCCACCCCCCACCACCGCGCAATCGGGCTTTAAACCTACCCTCTCCACCATACTCTGGATTTTAGCCGCCAGGGTACGGTGAAGACCGGCTAAAATATCCTCTTTTAGAGCGCCCTCGGCGACGCGGGAGATTGCCTCCGACTCGGCGAAGACGGCACAGCCCGTGTTGAAATCTACCTTGTTTTTTGACTTCAGCGACAGCTCGCCGATGTCCTTAAGGTCGATTTGTAAGACCTTGGCGATTACTTGCAAAAAGCGCCCGCTGCCGGCGGCGCACTTCTCACTCTGCAGGAAGGCGGTAACCTTGCCCTTCTCCTTCACCCGAAACACCCTGGTGAACTGCCCGCCGATATCGATTACCATCCGCGCCGAGGGGAACAGGTAGGATACTCCCCTCCCCTGGCAGGACAGGTCGCTAAACGCCTCGTTGGCAGATGTAGCATTCGAGGCGCCGTAACCGGTGGCGACGATATAGTCTATATCCTTAAGGGACAGCTTGGCTTTGCCCAAAGCCTTTTTGACCACCTCTTCGGCGGTGAGCTTATAGTTACCCCCCGAAGGCATGACGTGATGGGAGACGATTTCGCCCCCGGACATTATTACCGCCTTAGAAAAAGCGGAACCGATATCTACTCCGATTGCATATTGCATAGCTTTAGTTTTTCTTACGTTATGTAAACAAAGTCGCCTCTTGCAGACGGCGCTCGGCTCTGGCTAAAGTCGTCCCCTTCTCCTCCGCTTCTTTAACTATATCCTTACCCAATAGTGCCGCCCCTATGGCTCCGGTAAGCAGCGGCTCGGGGGGCACCAGCACAGCAAAGCCCAGTTTGGCTTCCATTGCCCTGACCAGCCCGATATTCTTAGCCCCACCCCCCGTCAGCGCCACCTCCCTTTCAATCTTTAAGCGCCGCAACATGCCGTATACCCTGGTGGCGATAGCTTCGTGCAGGCCGGCGATAATATCGGGCAGCGCCGCCCCCTTCGAGAGCTTGGTCACCACCTCATGGGTGGCGAAGACGGTGCAGGTATTGCTTACGCTCACCGCCTTTTTAGCTTCCAGTGATAGCTTGCCCATATCCTCCAGCTTGACGCCGAGCTCCTCAGCCGCCACCTCTAAAAATCGCCCCGTGCCCGCGGCGCACTTGTCGTTCATGACAAAGTCCACCGCCCGCCCGTCTTTGAGCTTAATCCCCTTGCTGTCCTGACCGCCGATGTCGATTACCGTCCTCGCCTCGGGTAGCAGGTAAGCCACCCCTCTGGCGTGGCAGGATATCTCGGTTATCTGCTTATCGGCAAAGGGGACATTGATTCTCCCGTAGCCGGTAGCCACCACATAGGTTATATCCTCAAAGGGCAGCTTCGCCTTCCCCAGGGCTTCTTCCATGACGCGGTTAGCCAGCTTGCGGTGCTCCGGCCCCGTAGGACCGATAACCGAAGCCAGCACCGATTGGTTCATAATGACCACCTTGGTCATGGTGGAGCCGATGTCGACACCGGCAAAATACTGGCTCATAAACCCCTACCTCTTAACCGCTTCCAGGGTATCGATAAAGGCGTCTATCTTGGCTCTGGTGTCGACTTCATTATAGGAGCTGATGTCGACGATGTCGCTCTCCAGTATGAGGGAAGGGATATCGCGATAGACTTTTTTGAGCAGATTTAACTGCCAGATCAAGCCGACATGCCAGCTGCGGCAGGAAAAGGCTTCGTGCATCACGATGCCGTCTATCTTGTAGTCCTCGATATACTTAATCAGCCGCTCGACATCGGGGTGGGAGCCGGGGCGTTTCCTGGCCTTATCGTGCCAGTAAGTCCAGAACTTTACCCACCGCCAGGCGATATGCTCCAGCGGGTCGCTAATCTTGGACAAGTCCATGTCGAAGTTATAGGTCGCCTCTATCATGCGGTAGGTGGTCTCCACGGGAAATACCGCCCCTTTGCTGTTGAAATAGTTAAAATCGCTCAGGGCGAACCATGACGGCAAGCCACCACCCCAGATGAGGCGATATTTCTCGTCAGGAATTACACCTTCTTTGTTGGCTATCTTAAGCTTCAGCTCATCATACAAGTCCTTATAGTAGTCATAGCATTCCTGGGTTCCCATCATAAACACCATAGGCACCATGGTATTCATGGCATCACCGGTGCCCATTG
>CAZPLG010000038.1:0-11456 GCA_964587415.1 uncultured Dehalococcoidales bacterium
CGCAGGGCTTTGGCTTCGATCTGGCGTATTCTTTCCCGGGTGACGTTAAACTCCTTGCCCACCTCTTCCAGCGTGCGGCTGCGCCCGTCCTCAAGGCCGAAGCGGAGCTGGAGCACCCTTTGCTCGCGGGGGCTGAGGCTGGAGAGCACGGAGTCTATCTGCTCCTTGAGTAGCTGCTTGGAGGCGGCGTCGGCGGGGGGCAGGGCGTTGCGGTCCTCGATAAAGTCGCCCAGGTGGCTGTCTTCCTCCTCGCCCATAGGCGATTCCAGCGATATGGGCAACTGTGAGACCTTGACGATTTCGCCCACCTTTTCCGCCGATATTTCCATTTCCTTACCGATTTCCTTGGCGGTAGGCTCACGCCCGTGTTCCTGAGCCAGGCGGCGGCTTACCCGCAGCAGCTTGTTGATTGTTTCGACCATATGGACGGGTATGCGGATGGTGCGCGCCTGGTCGGCGATGGCGCGGGTAATCGCCTGGCGAATCCACCAGGTGGCGTAGGTGCTGAACTTATAGCCCTTGCGGTAGTCGAACTTCTCCACCGCCCGGAGCAGCCCGATATTGCCTTCCTGAATGAGGTCGAGCAGCGACATGCCTCGCCCGATATGTTTCTTGGCCACGCTGACCACGAGGCGCAGGTTGGCTTCGGTGAGGTGGTTAGCCGCTTTATCCGCCTCGCTCTCAATATTATCCAGATAAGCCTGGAGCTGCTGTTCGTATCCATTGATGGCTTTGATACAGCTGGGCTTGGTCACCAGCATGGCTATTCCCGCCAGCGTGACCTTGCCGCCGATAGCCTCCAATATCTCCCTGGGCAGCAGGGTGGTGTTCAGCGAGAGCTCAGCCAGGAAGAGCTCGGTTTCGGATATCGCCTTTTCGGTCTGGTGGGAAATGGCCAGGATGAGCTGCGGCTTTATCTCGCCGTCGAGGCTTTCCCGCAGCGTGGGGTTGGAGATGGTATCGAGAAAGCCGCTGGTGGGTTCTATCCGGAGCTGTTCCTGGATGAGGTGGATGGTGGGGGCGGCCCGGGAAAGTTCCTCCAGTACGGCGATTATTATCTCGGTGGCCGAAGGGTCTCTACCTTGTTTAAGCAGGTAGCTTTGTTTAATCTCCTTGATGCGCCTGCCTTCCTCCATCTTCCGCGCCAGGTATTTTTCCTCGTTGGCGGTGAGCAGGTGCACCCGCCCGATTTCGTGCAGGTACATGCGGACGGGGTCGTCCACAACCTCCTGCTCCTCGGTCTGCTCCAGGGGCGTTTCTGTCTCCGTGTCCTGGTCTAGATCCCCTTTCTCAAAGTCGAGCTGCCTTGTCTCGCGCCACAGCGTCGTCGATTCGGAGGAATCGCTGTCGTCGCTATCTTCGTCTTCAGAGTCGTCGTCCCGCGGACGGAAGCGCCGTTTCTCTTCTTTTCCGTTTTTCACTGCCTCACCCCCTTTGCTCCAACTGCCGCTGTCTTTTCTGAGCGAAGACCTCGTGCAATTTGATGCCAACCTCTATCCCCAGTTCCTCGAGTTTAGCCAGCTCAGCATCTTTGCCCCCCGACTCGGCTTCCTGGGCCAGCACAGCTGCTATTTTCGCCTCCAGGCCACGGAGGTATCTTTCCCGCAGCCGAAGAGTATATTCAACATATTTTTGCGCTATCCGGTTGGGCGACAGGCTCTTATCCAGCAGGGCATCGAGCTGCTCATGGGTTGCCGGGTCAAGTTCTTCTCTTAACTCTTCTATTTTAGCACTATGCTGCCGAGCAATAAAGATTTCGCGGTTCTGGCTGCTTTCGAAGTAGTCGGGCAGCAGTTCCTCGTCTTTAGCCTTGAGCTCGGGGTGCTGCAAAAGTAGCGACAGGCAGTCTTCCTCAAGCCGGTTAGAGAGGAGGGGTTGTGCCGCTTCCGGCTTCAGCTCTTCGGTTTTGACTCTAGTCTGTCGTAGCTTAATCCCGGCAAGGTCAGCTTCCGCATTTCGATCACTCACATTGACTAAGCGGGCATACTTTTGCAAATAGTGAGCTTGGCGTACTTTGTCCTTTATTTCTTTAACTATGGGCAGAAGCTTGTCTCTAGCCAGGGACTTGTCCTTGGCGGTGGTCAAATCGAGCCCGGAGGCGACCATATTAAAGGTGAAGTCGACCACGGGCAGCGCCCCCGCCAGCAGCTGGGGCCAGGCCTGGGGGTCTTCCTTGATAACGTCGTCGGGGTCCTTGCCTTTGGTAAGGACGGCGACCTTAACCTCAGCGCCGAGGGCGTTTTCGAATTCGACGCCGCGCAGCATGGCTTCTTCTCCGGCCGCGTCGGCGTCGAGAGCCAGGGTGATGTTTTTGGTTATCCTTTTCAGGGTGTTGACCTGTCTCTCGGTGACCGATGTCCCCATCGAGGCGACGACGTTGCTAAAGCCGTTCTGGTGGGCGGTGATAACGTCCATATAGCCCTCGACAATAACCGCCAGCCCCTGCTCCCTGATGGCTTCTTTAGCCAGGTTGAGGGCGTAGAGGTTGCCGCTTTTATCGAAGATGGGGGTCTGGGGGGAATTGGTGTATTTGGGCTGTGAATCGTCCAAGGCTCTACCGCCAAAACCTATAATCCTGCCGCGGGCGTCGGCGATGGGGAACATTAGCTTGTTACGAAAGCGGTCGTGGGTTTTTTTACCTTCCTCTGGCTCTATTATCAAACCGGCAATCAGCATTTCCTTTTCGCTGTAGCCCTTTTCGGCGAGGTATTTTTTGAGCTCCTCCCAGCTGTTGAGGCTGTAGCCGAGCTGGAAGTCGGCGATGGTTTTGGCCGTGAAACCGCGTTTTTCCACATAACTGCGCGCCTTTTCTCCCGCGGGGGAGTTGAGCAGGCTGTGGAAGTAGAGCGCCGCCGCCTGGTTAATCTGATATAGCTTTTGCCTCTCCTCGCTTTCGGCACCGGGCTCGAACTTCGACGGGATAACGACACCGGCTTTCTGGGCCAGCTCTCTGAGCGCCTCGCCGAAGTCGATGCCCTGCTTTTTCATAATAAATGAAAAGACATCGCCACCGGTGTTGCAGCCGAAGCAGTGCCAGCTTTGCTGCTCTGGGTAGACATAGAATGAGGGGTGTTTTTCACCGTGGAAGGGGCAGAGGCCGCGGAAGGTGCGTCCCGATTTGGTCAGGGTGATGTGCTGGCCGATGATGTCGATGATGTCTATTTTTTGTTTTACGTCGTCGATAACGCTCATAGTGTTTTACTACAGTTGGGGGGCACCCGACCTCCCCGCTTTGTTAGCGTAGGTATTATTTTCCCACCCAATACCCACCCTATAAGGGTGGTACCCCTTTTATATCCTCCTGTGGGGGTTTTGCCCCGCTCCACCTTGCTGACGTTCGTTGTTCATTCCACCCTTAGAGGGTATTCACCCTCTAGAATTCCTTCTGGGGTGCGCCTCCCCACCACCCTTAGAGATTCTTCCTCTATCCCCTTAAAACATGGTGGGGGACTGTATCTCCGGGGGTTTGTCTTTCGGGGTTTTAGGGCTCTTTTTTTCGGGCTTGGGCTTGGGGGAAAGCTCCTCCGCCATTCTCATAGCGTAGAGGTCGGTCATGCCGGCGATATAGTCCACCACCCTCCGCTCCACCTTATCGCTGTAGAAACTGTATTCGGGGGGCATTTTATCCTCGTATTCGTTGAAGTATTTATAGAGCCGGCGGACTATCTCCCGCGCTTTTTCCGATTCTTCCTGGGCGGAGCGGATATTATAGACGCGCTCGAAGAGGAAATTGCGCAGGTTATTTGTCGCCTCCAGAGTCTCGGGGCTCATGGTCAGGGCGGGGTCTTCCGTTTCGCCGTCCCTTATATCCCAGGAGTGCTCGATGATATCGCAGACCATAGTGTTGATGCGCTTGGAGTGGGTGTTGCCCAGCGTGGCGATGGCGAGTACGGGCAGGTCGCCTTCGGTAATCATATCCGCCCTTATGGCGTCCTCGATATCGTGATTAATGTAAGCCACCGAATCGGAAATCTTGACCACGGCGCCCTCAAGGGTGCCGGGTTTGCCGCCGCCCTCGCCCAGTATATCCTCCTTAGTCTTGGAGTGGTTCTGGATGCCGTCTCGCACCTCCCAGGTGAGGTTCAGCCCCTTGCCGTCTTTCTCCAGCTTTTCAACGACGCGCAGGCTCTGCTCGTTGTGGCTGAAACCGGGTTTATACAATTCGTTTAGGACCTCCTCGCCGACATGGCCGAAGGGAGTGTGCCCCAGGTCGTGCCCCAGGGCGATGGCTTCGGTCAGGTCTTCGTTGAGGTTGAGGGCGCGGGCGATGGTGCGGGCGATTTGCGCCACCTCCAGGGTGTGGGTGAGGCGGGTAACGTAGTGGTCGCCCAGCGGGGCGATAAAGACCTGCGTCTTGTGCTTGAGCCGCCGAAAGGACTTGCTGTGTATTATGCGGTCGCGGTCATGCTGAAAGGCGGTGCGCACCGGACAGGGCTTTTCGGGCTTGGCTCTCCCCTTTGAGTCCTTACTCCTCACAGCGTGAGGGGAGAGGCTCTCTTCCCGTTCCTCGGTCAGCTGACGAATGTTTAGCTCGTCAATCATTTGCCCTTTAGCTTGGCTTCGGCTTTGGCGATTATCTCGCGGGTGGTGCCAATCATATCCGGGCTTACCGAAACCGAGTTTATGCCCCATTCGACCAGCTTTTCGGTAAGCTCGGGGTAAACCGAGGGCGCCTGCCCGCATATGGACGAGGTAACGCCCATTTTCCTGGATACGGTAATAGCCCTCTCCAGGGCGATTAGCACCGCCTCGTTGCGTTCGTCGAAGGTGCTGGCCAGCTTTTCGCTGTCGCGGTCGATGCCTAATATGAGCTGGGTAAGGTCGTTGGAGCCGATGGAGATGCCGTCGACGCCGACGGCCAGGAATTTTTCGATGAGGAAGATGTTGGAGGGCACCTCGACCATCATCCAGAGCTTGAAGTCCGGAGAGCGCTTCAGCCCCTCGGCTTCCAGAAGCTGCTTGGTGCGGTCGAGCTCATCGACGGTGCGGACGAAGGGTATCATCACCCAGAGGTTCTTGAATTTTTGTCTGACCTTTTTGATGGCTTCTATCTCCAGCTTAAAGACCTCGATATCGGTGATATATCTGGACGCGCCCCGATAGCCGAGCATCGGGTTTTCTTCTTCGGATTCGAATTCCTCTCCGCCCTTGAGCTTGCGGTATTCGTTGGTCTTGAAGTCGGTGGTGCGGTAGACCACGGGGCGGGGGTCGAACGCCCTGGCGAAGGTGTTGATGCCCTCGTAGAGCTTATCGACGAACTCCTTGCCCCGGTTCTGCTTAATCATGTACTGGGGGTGCTCGTTAATCTGGGCGACCATGAACTCGGCGCGCAGCAAGCCGACACCGTCCACATTACGCTTGGCGACGTTTTCCGCCAGCTCGGGTTGAGCCAGGTTTACATAAACCTTGGTCTCGGTCTTGATGGCCTCACGGAGTATATCGGCGACGGCGGTGGTCTTTATGCGGCGGGTCACCTTGCCGTCGTAGATTTTGCCGTGCGAGCCGTCGACGGTGATTACCTGACCGTTTTTGAGGGTAGTGGTCGCCTTCTCGACGCCGACGACGCAGGGGATGCCCAGCTCGCGGCTGACGATGGCGGCATGGGCAGTCCTGCCACCGCGGTTGGTGACGATAGCCACCGCCCGTTTCATGGCGGGGACGAAGTCGGGGGTGGTCATCTCCGCCACCAGGACGTCGCCCGTTTTGACCACGTCTATCTGCGATGCGTCGGGGATTATCCTGGCCGGGCCGGAGGCTATGCCCGGGCTTGCCTTTTCGCCGCTGAGGAGCACCGGATTGGCGATTTCGGGTTCGATCTCGACATTCTCTCTGATGGTGGTGACGGGGCGGGTCTGTAAGATATAGATTTTGCTGTCTTCCTTAGCCCATTCGATGTCCTGGGGGAATTTATAGTGGTCTTCTATCTTTTTGCCCAGCTGAGCCAGCTTGGTGATTTCTTTTTCGCTGAGCTTCTGTTTGGACTGGGTCGAGGCGGGGAGGGGTGCCCAGACGTTAGTCTCTTTAGCGTGGGCATCGGGGTTCTTGACGAGCTGTGTCTCCTGATTGACCGTCTTCAGCTTGAGGATTTTCAGGCTCTCTTTAGCCACGACATAGAGGTCGGGGGTTACCTCGCCGGAGACGATAGCTTCGCCCAGCCCGAAGACGGCTTCGATAACAATCTTATCGCTGGCGCTGGTCACGGGTTCCAGGGTGAACATTACGCCCGAAGTCTTGGATTGCACCATTTTTTGCACGGGCACGGCGATGCCCACCTTGAAGTGGTCGAAGCCCTGGTGGTGGCGGTAGAAGATAGCCCGAGGCTCGAAGAGGGACGCCCAGCATTCCTGCACGGCGATGACCACCTCTTTTCCCCCGTGTACGTTGAGGAAGGTGCGCTGCTGGCCAGCAAAGGAAGCTTCGGGCAGGTCTTCGGCCGTCGCCGATGAACGCACCGCCACCAGACCGCTACCGATTTCTTTGTAGGCTTTTTCAATCTTTTCGGCCAGCGCGGGGGGCATGGGGGTGTCCAGGATGAGCTTTTTGACGACGCTGGCTACCTGCTGGAGCTGCTTGCTGTTGCTGGTGTCGAGGGGCTTTAGCCAGCTGGCGATTTTATCCCTGAGTGACGATTTGTCCAGGAAGTCAAAATAGGCGTTGGCGGTTACAATGAAGCCCGGTGGAACGGGTATGCCAGCCTGGGTCATTTCGCCCAGATTGGCGCCCTTGCCCCCTACGGTGTTCACATCGTCTTTGCCGACTTCATTAAAGAGGACGATAGCCTTTTGACCTTGCTGCATGTTGGTGCCTCCTTAGCGCTTCTCTTCCGGGGGGGGAAATGTAAGCCACGGGCTGATTTATCACCTGGCTATTATACCATAACGAGGTGGTCGGTTTTAAGCTGTGCTTCCCTTCTAATCCCCCCACTTTGTTGGCGAAGGTCTTTATGTCCCACCCGGCCCACCCTATAGGGGTTAGACCTCTATGAGGCCCTTTATGGGGAATGCCCAACCTCACCCCTGTTTTATATCTTTTCCCGCCCACCGCCCTCTTAAGGTAAAGAGGGGGTTTCACCCCCTCTTTAGAACACCCCGAATACCACTGTCATTCCCGTGCAGACGGGAATCCAGCCCCTTTAGTCACTAGTCTGGTTCCCTGCCTTCGCAGGGATGACAAAATAGAGTGGAGAAGGATGACAAAATAGGGTGGGGGGGAGGAATCTAAAGAGGTAACACCTCTGTTTCGCTTCGCTCGCCGTGACAAATACAGGGGGGTAGAACTGCTTGGGTACAGCCACTTGTTTATTGACAGTGGGTGGGTGGTAGAGTAGAATTTAGGTGCTGGTGAGATAGAGGAGGTTTTCGGCATATGATTGAGATGACGATTGATAGTATCCGGGTGAGCTTGATGAACTATCAGCGGGTGGTGATTCTGAAGGAGAAGGATGCCGACCGTTATTTGCCCATCTGGATCGGTCCCGCCGAAGCCGACGCTATCGCCGTGAAGCTGCAGGATGTTACCGTGCCCCGCCCCCTGACCCACGACTTGCTGCGCTCGGTCATCGATGTCCTGGGGGCGACTGTCAGCTCTATCATCGTCAGCGAGCTTAAGAACGATACCTTTTACGCCAAGATTGTGCTCAGCGTGGATGGAGGGCAGACGGAGGTTGACTCCCGACCCAGCGATGCCCTGGCGCTGGCGGTGAGGGCGAACGTGCCCATATTCGCCGAGGAGATAGTCCTGGATAAAGCCGGCATCCTGCTGGATAAGGAGACGGGCAAGCCTTTACAGGATATGGAAACGGGTGGGGTGGAGGGCAAGAAGCCCAGTGAGGAAGAGATAAAGAGAATGTCTGCCTTCTATGACTTCATCAACACCCTCGATTTGGAGGACTTCGACAAGCACAAGTCTTAAGCGGGTGGCTTTAGGTTGAGAAAATAAAAGACGGGCAGTTTTGATAATAGGAAGCCCTGGAACTATAAAGAACTGGGGCTTTTTGGTAGCTAGGGCAAGCTTGACCAAACAGAGCAGATTTGATATGCTGCACAGGGCATGAGAAGGTGGGCAGCGGCGTTAAGATTCATCGGGGTAGGGTGGTTCGTTGGTATCTCTATCGTGGGTGGGGTGTGGGGCGGTCTCTGGCTGGATAATAAGTTCGGTACCAAGCCTATCCTGGTGATTTTTGGTTTAATTTTAGGTCTGATTGTGGCTTTCTATGGCGTTTATCGTATGTTATTGCCGCTCATACGCAATAAGCGAGACAGGGAGAACAGCTAGTGGCGAATAAGCGGGGCTGCCTGGGCTGTTCCTTCCCGCTCGTTATCGGGCTTCTGGTCGTTTTCCTGGCGCTTATTGTCGGCGGCTTTCTTATCGGTCCTCTGGGGCAGAGTATGCTCGACATCGAGCTGCCCGGCTGGCTGACCGCCCTCAGCGTGGAAAGACCCGACCCACAACTGCCCGCCGAGGCGGTTTTCCACATCTTCGGTTTTCCCATCACCAACAGCGTTATCGGCGCCTGGATTACCATTATTTTCCTGGTGGGGGTTTCCTATATAATCACCCGCCGCATGAAGGTGGTTCCGGGGCGGTTGCAAGCTGCCTTTGAGTTCTTAATCGGCTGGCTCTACGACCTCTGTGTCAGCGTTGCCGGCGAAGCCAACGGGCGGCGTTTCTTCCCGGTGGTGGCGACCATCTTTCTTTTCGTCGCCTTTAACGCCTGGCTGGCTTTGCTGCCCGGCTTCGGTTCCATCACCGCCCATACCGCCGAGGGGGAGGTACACCTGATTAGAGCCGCCAACACCGACATCAATATGCCGTTGGCGCTGGCGCTGACCTCTTTTATCTTTGTCGAGTTCTACGGGCTGCGGACGCTGGGCGCCCGCTACATCGGCAAGTTCCTCAACTTCAAGGGTTTATTCCAGGCATTACGCCAGATGTTCACCGGCAAGCTCAAGTCGGGCGCTTCGGGGCTGGTGACGGGAGCAATGACCGTTTTCACCGGCCTTCTGGAGGGTTTGAGCGAGTTTATCCGTATCGTCAGCCTTACCTTCCGACTTTTCGGCAACATGACGGCGGGCGAGATTCTACTCTTAGTTGCCGCCTTCCTCGTCCCCTGGCTGTTCGCCATACCCTTCTACGGGCTTGAGTTGCTTATCGGCTTTATCCAGGCCATTATCTTCGGCGGCCTGACCCTTATTTTCCTGACCCTGGCGGTGGAATCCCACGAAGAAGAAGTACAAAAAGAATAAATAAATAAACTATAAAAGGAGGGTTTTTAAGCATGGAAGCTGAAGTCATGAAGATGCTGGCGATAGGTCTAGCGGTGGGGTTGGGGATGCTGGGGCCAGCCATTGCCCTGGGGCTTATCGGCTTTTCCGCTTTGCAGGGGATTGCCAGAAACCCCGAGGCGAGGGGACCAATTTTCACCAACATGATTCTGGTGGCTGGCCTGGCCGAGGCAATCGGTATTTACGTGCTGATTGTGGCTATCATACTGGCTATGATTGTTTAGCCGGATTTTAGGAGGTTATGATGGAAGACGGAGGAATGCCTCTAGCTATAGGTATTATCGTCGGTGCCGCCATACTGGGAGTGTTAATCCTGGCTGGGCTGGTGGTGGCGGCGGTTCTGACCATATAGACACAGAGGGGGTTTAAGAAATGGGAGGACTGGAAAGTCTGGGCATAAATATGCCAACGTTGCTGGCGCAGCTTATCAACGTGGCTATCCTTTTCGGGCTGCTCTACCTGGTGGCCTACAAGCCCATTATGCGGATGCTCGACGAGCGCTCGCGGCGGGTGAAGGAGAGCATGGAGCAGGCGGAGCAGATTAAGCAGCAGGCGGAGAGCGCCGAGGAAGAGGCGTCCAAGCGGATTGCGGACGCGAGCCGGGAGGGGGAAGAGGTGATTGCACGGGCGATGCGCACCGGTGAAGAGGTGAGGAAAGAGGCGCAGGAGCAAGCCCGACAGGAAGCCGAGACCCTTATCTCCCGGGCGCGGGCCGAGATTCATCAGGAGCGCAACGAAGCCGTCGGCGAGCTGCGCCAGGAATTCGCCGACCTGACGGTAAAGGCGGCGGAGAAGGTCATCGACCGCTCTCTGGATAGTAAAGCCCACCGCGACATTATCGATAAGGTGCTGGAAGAATCTCCTACCCTGAAGAAGGAATAGACGGTTATTTAGGGAGTCAACGTGGCTAGAAGAGTTTATGCCAGGCGCTATGCCCGGGCAGTGTTCGAGATTGCCCTGGAAAGAAAAGAGCTGGACAGGTGGCAAGCCGACCTGGAGAAGATTGCCGCCCTGGGAGAGAACGCCGATTTTATGGCGCTGGTGGAAAATCCCAAGGTAGGCTTCGAGAAGAAGGAAAAGATTCTCTCCAAGGTGCTGGGCGACGTCAACCCGCTGGCGCGGAACCTGGTTTACCTGCTGGTGAGCCGGGGGGGCTTCGGCATGGTGGGCGATATCACCGCTGAGTACCACCGCCTGCTGGACGGCTATCGCGGCATCGAGCACGCCGAGGTGGTTACCGCCGTTCCCCTCGACGAGAAGGAAAGGAAAAAGCTGGAAGAGCACCTGGGAGTGGTGGTGGGTAAGAAAATCGTGCTTGAGGCCAGCGTGGACCCCAGCCTGGTGGGGGGGATGATAGCCAGGGTCGGCGGTAAGTTGCTCGACGGCAGCACCCACAGCAAGCTGCTGGCGTTAAAGAAAGAGTTAGCCACTGGCGGACTAAAGTGAAGACGAAGGAGGTGGCTTAAGTGACCATAAGAGGGCAGGACATCGTTTCGGTTATCAAGAAGCAAATCGAGCAGTTCGGGGCACCGGTTAAGATGGTCGATGTCGGCACCGTTATCGAAATCGGCGACGGCATCGCCCGTATTCATGGGCTGGCGGCAGCCAGGTATAACGAGCTGCTGCAATTCCCCAACGACGTCATGGGCATTGCCCTGAACCTGGAAGAAGATAGCGTCGCCGCCGTTATTCTGGGCGATTATACCTCCATCAAGGAGGGGGATGAGGTGCGCTGCACCGGACGTATCGCCGAAGTGCCGGTGGGCGAAGCCCTTATCGGGCGGGTGGTCGATTCCCTGGGCATTCCCCTCGACGGCAAGGGAGCCATCAAGACCAAGAAGACCATGCCCATGGAGAAGATAGCGCCCAACGTTACCCGCCGTAAGTCGGTGGACACACCGGTGCAGACCGGTATTAAAGCCATCGACAGCCTTATTCCCCTGGGGCGGGGGCAGCGCGAGCTGATTATCGGCGACCGCTCCACGGGCAAGACGGCCATCACGCTGGATACCATCATCAATCAAAAAGGCGGCGACCTGATTTGTATCTATGTCGCCATCGGGCAGAAGGCTTCTAAAGTGGCGCGGGTGGTGGCTACGCTGGAGGAGCACGGAGCCATGGAGCATACCATCGTGGTGGCGGCTAACGCCTCCGATTCGGCGGCGATGCAAT
>CAZPLG010000039.1:0-11371 GCA_964587415.1 uncultured Dehalococcoidales bacterium
TCTACCACCTTTACCCACCACTCCTCCCGATGTTCGAATCCCTTCACCCGCTCCACCACCTCATTTCCCCGGGATTCTTGACCTCTACCACCTTTACCCACCGCCTCTCCCGATGTTCGAATCCCTTCACCCGCTCCAATTACGTATTGAAGCTTTTCCTGGTGCCGCTGTATTTCTGCCTCATCTTGGTCTTTTCTATTTTACCCGTCGGGTTTCGGGGCACCTTGTCGAATATAATGCGCCTGGGCCTCTTGTAGCGGGGCAGGTTTTGCTCGCAGAACTTGTTTATATCGTCTTCGGTCAGGTTAGCCCCGTCGCGGGGGGTAATCACGGCGCAGGCTATCTCGCCCAGCCTGTCGTCGGGTAAGCCGATAGCGCCGACGTCATGGACCTTGGGGTGGCGGCGGATGACGTTCTCCACCTCCACGGGGAATATGTTCTCCCCGCCGGTGATAATCACGTCCTTTTTTCTATCCACGACATAGATGAAGCCATCGTCATCCATCTTGGCCATGTCGCCCGTGTAGAGCCAGCCGTCCCGGAGGGTTTCCGCCGTTTTCTGGGGGTTCTTGTAATAGCATTTCATCACCCCGTCGCCCTTGACGATGAGTTCCCCCACCTCCCCGCCGTCCACGTCCTTGTCTTTATCGTCGACGATGCGCACCTTCCAGTTAAAGCCGGGTCTGCCGGTAGCCTCTAATTTATGGTTGTTCTCTATACCGAGGTTGACACATCCCGGTCCGGTGGACTCGCTCAGGCCGTAGCTGGTGTCGTACTGCATATCGGGGAAGTATTGCTTCCAGCGTTTAATAAGGCTGGGGGGGATGGGTTGCGCTCCCATGTGCATAAGCCGCCAGCTGCTCAGGTCGTAGTCTTTTTGCTTCAGCTCTCCCCGGTCAAGGGCGCCGAGGATATCCTGCGCCCAGGGCACCAGCAGCCAGACTATTGTCCCTCTTTCCTGCTGGATGGCTTCGAAGATAGCCCTGGGGTCTATTTCGGTCAGTATCGTTCCCCTGCCGCCGACAAGCAGGCTGCCGAACCAGTGCATCTTGGAGCCGGTGTGGTAGAAGGGGGGGATGATAATAAAGTTATCTTCGTGCTGCTGGGGGTGGTGGTGGGCTTCGGTGACAGCGGCGCACTCCAGGTTCTTGTGGGTGAGCAGTATCGGCTTGGGGTCGCCCGTGGTGCCCGAGGTGAAATAGAGCCCGCACTCGTCCTCGGCGGTCAGTTCCACGTTTAGCGGCTGAGGGGAAGCCTTGTCGACGAAATCCTCGAAGCTCTCCATATCCGGGGGTGTATCTTCACCGACGAAGATATAGTCTTTTATCGTGGGCAGCTGGGGGCGGATAGCTTCCACCCTTTCGGCGAACTCCTGGCCCAGAATCATTACCTTGGCTTCGGCGATATCGGCGCAGTATTTAATGTCGCCGCTGGTGAACCTGAAGTTGAGCGGCACCGCCCAGGCGCCCGTCCTAAGGATGCCGAAGTAAGCCTCCAGCCAGTTTATCGAGTTCAGCATAAGGTGCAGCACCTTATCGCTTTTGCCTACCCCTCTGGCGGCGAGGGCGTTGGCTATCCGGTTAGCTCTCTCGTCGAAGACGCGCCAGGTAATTTCCCGCCTTAACTTCTGGCTCGGTTTCAGCTCGATAAGGGCAATCTCATCGGGGTACATTCGGGCGTTTCTGGCTAACATCTCGACTATGGTCATCTATCACCTCGACTTAATAGAAACTCGCCGCCTCGCCCCACGCAATTATTATAGCTTTTCCTGCCTCGTAAGACAATAAGGACGGATTTGCTGTAATTTGGTACTAAAGTATGAGGGGTAAATAGCTAAAACATTACTAATGGGTTATTTACGCTTGAGGCGTCATATTTTAAAGTTAGAGTATATTCGAGCATTATCATAAATCAGAGGTTTTAATATGACGGTAACAGTAGATGGTCAAGTCTATTATAGGACCGCTGAGGTCTGTCGTATAGTTGGTATAAGTCGGGCCACCCTGTTTCGCTGGCTGAAAGAAGACATTTTCAAGGAAGCCAAGCACCGGGATAGGCGTGGCTGGAGGCTTTTTACCGAAGACGAAGTCGAGAGATTGAAAGCGGAAGCTAACCAGGTAAATAATACGGACCAAGTCGGAACGGTAAAGGACTTAATCTAAAACGCTATTCCGCCGAGGTGAAAATATGAGTAACGGGAACGGAAACGGTGCTAAGACCAAGAGGCAGCTTGTCAAAGAGAGTGGAGCTCTGCCCTTGCGCAAAAGGGGTTCGGCTATGCTCGAAACCAGGCGCGAACGGGTTGAGAAGGTTTGGGGAGAGACGGAGCAGGACAAAACTACCGTTCTCAATCACTTGAAAGAGCTTATGGTCTTTCAGGACCTGGAGCATCGGGTGTTGTGGGCCAACAAGGCCGCTGGCGAATCGGTCGGACAGCCTTCTGGAAAGCTGGTGGGGCGATATTGCTATGACGTGTGGGGTAGCGGGGGCAAGCCCTGTGCCGGCTGCCCGGTGGAAAAAGCCCGCGAAACGAGAAAACCGCAGGCCAATGAAATGACCTCCCCTGATGGGAAGGTGTGGCTGGTAAAGGGCTACCCGGTTCTGGATGACCGCGGCGATGTTACCGGCCTGGTGGAGATGACACTGGAAATCACCGAGCGCAAGCAGGCGGAGGAGGAACTTCAGGGAGAAAAGAATAAGCTGCAGTCGGTAATAAACGCCATGGAAGATGGCCTCAATATAATGGATAAAGACTATAACATCATCTATCAGAATGAGCTGCCAAGGAAACTTTTTGGTGACCGACTGGGAGAGAAATGCTATCGTGTCTATGCAGGCAGAGACACGCTCTGCGACGGCTGCCCGGTAAAGAAGGCATTCAAGGACGGCAAGTCCCATACCTCGGAGCGGAAGATATTAACGCCTTCGGGGGAGGTTACCTTCTGGGAGACTACGGCCAATCTCATTAGAGACGCCGGGGGAAACATTGTTTCCTGCCTTGAGATTGCCAGAAATATCACCGAGCGCAAGCAGGCGGATGAGGAACTGAAGGATTCAGAAGCGAAATATAAAGCTCTGACTGAGGATGTTCCTATAGGTATTTATTTCATGGATTTTACGGGAAAGTTTCTTTACGGAAACGATAAGGCTTTGGAAATAGTGGGCTACAAACGTAAAGAATTGCTGGGAAAGAATTTCCTTAAACTGAAGCTGCTCGATTCCAAAGGGATGGCTAGAGCTATCAAAGTGCTTGCCCTGAGCAAGATGGGGAGGGCAACGGGTCCTGATGAGTTCGCGCTAAACAGGAAGGATGGAACTAAGAGTATTGTTGAAATCAGTACCCGGATAACCACTGTCGGTGACAAAAAAGTAGTTCTGGGAATGGTTGATGACATCACCGAGCGCAAGCGGGCGGAGGAGGAACTTCAGGAGGAAAAGAACAAGCTGCAGTCGGTAGTAAGCGCCATGGAAGATGGGCTCACCATACAGGACAGGGACTTTAACATCATTTATCAGAACGAGACGTCTAAGCGAGCCTCGGGTGACCATATCGGGAATAAATGCTATCGAGCCTATGAAAACAGGGACGAAATCTGCGACGGCTGCCCGGTACAAAAGGCGTTTAATGATGGCAAGTCACACACTGCGGAGAGGCGGAATATAGAGCCTTCGGGTGAAGTTATCTTCTGGGAGAATACGGCTAACCCCATCAGGGACGCTCGGGGAAAGATTGTTTCCTGTCTTGAGCTTAGCCGGGACATCACCGGGCGCAAGCAGGCGCAAGAAGCGCTGGCCGATGAAGCAACCCGGCACCGTATCCTTATCGATCAGTCCAGCGATGGCATCGTTATCCTCGACCAGGACGGCAAGGTATATGAGGCGAATCAGCGCTTTGCAGAGATGCTTGGCTACACTCCCGAGGAAGTCCGTAAGCTCAACGTGTGGGATTGGGAAGCCGAGTTCCCACGTGAACAAGTTGCCGAGATGGTAGCGAGTGTCGGCCCCGAGGGTGACCACTTCGAGACTCAACACCGCCGTAAGGATGGCACGACCATTGACGTTGAAATCAGCACCAATGGGGCTGTATGCTCGGGGCAGAAGCTTATATTCTGCGTTTGCCGTGATATTACCGGGCGCAAGCAGGCTGATAAGGCGTTAGTTGAGGCGGAGGAGAAGTACAAGAACCTGGTGGAGGCTACCAGCGACCTTATCTGGGAGGCGAATGAAAAGGGGATGTATACCTTCGTCAGCCCCAACATTAAAGACCTCTTGGGCTACGAGGTGGATGAGGTGGTAGGCAAGAAGAGGACACTTGACTTTACCCCTAAAGAGGAATTCAGGAAGTGGCTTAAGCGTTTCAAGGAAGTCAACGCCAAGAGGGAGGGCTTCTCCGGCTTTGAGGTTCTACATCTCCATAAGAACGGTACTCCGGTCTTCTTTGAGGTTAGCGGCATTCCCTACTTTGATAGTGCTGGAGATTTCAAGGGGTATGTCGGTATAAATAAAGACGTCACCGAGCGTAAGCAGATGACGAAGGCACTGAGGGAAAGCCAGGAGTTCAGCAGCAGCTTGCTGGAAAATTCGCCGAACCCGATATTCGTTCTTAATCCGGACACCTCAATAAGATATGTAAATCCAGCCTTTGAAAAACTGACCGGCTTTAAGCTGGCCGCAATTGTCGGCAAGAAAGCCCCCTACCCATGGTGGCTGAAAGAAGAAAGCAAGGCAATGACCATTTCCATTAGAAAGGCGATGGTGAGTGGCGGTAAGAGAAGTGAAAAGGTCTTCCGGAAGAAGGACGGCGAGCATTTTTGTGTGGCGCTGAACTCAGCACCGGTGGTCTACCGGAAAAAGTTACTCTACTTTCTTATCAGCTGGCTTGACATCACCGACCGCAAGCGCGCTGAAGAGGAGAAGGTAGAGCTGGAACAGAAGGCTCACCTGGCCAGCCGCCTGGCTTCGGTAGGGGAAATGGCATCGGGCATCGCCCACGAGATAAATAACCCCCTCACCGCCGTCATCGGTTTCGCCCAACTGCTTATGGATACCGATCTTCCTGAAGAGATTAAGGAAGACTTGGTCATCATCCATAAGGAAGCCCAGCGCGCGGCGGGCGTGGCACGCAACCTGCTTACCTTCGCCCGCAAGCATGCACCCGCCAAGCAGCCGACAGGTGTTAACAGCATTATAGAAGGAGTACTGGCGTTACGCGCCTACGAACAGAACGTGAGTAATATCCAGATTAGTACCAAGCTTGCCCCCGAACTGCCTGAGGTTATGGCTGACTATTCTCAACTACAGCAGGTCTTTATCAACCTTATTCTCAACGCCGAATCGGCTATGCTCGAAGCGAATAACGGGGGCACGCTGACGATTACTACCCAGAGGTTCAATCACAGCGTCAGGGCGTCATTTGCCGATGACGGCCCCGGAATCGATAAAGAAAACCTGAATCGCATATTTGACCCGTTCTTCACCACCAAGGAAGTAGGCAAGGGTACAGGTCTGGGACTCAGCGTTTGTCATGGAATAGTCGCGGAGCACGGCGGCAGGATATATGCCCGGAGCAAGCCTGGTAGCGGAGCCACCTTCGTCGTCGAGTTACCGATTAATTCTCATGAGCAATTGGAGAAGCCAAATGAACCAGCCTAAGAGCCAGGGCAAAAGAATCCTGGTAGTTGAAGACGAACCCTCTATTTGTCAGGTATGCCTGAGGACTCTCACCGCCGAGGGTTTTGAAGTTGATATTGCGGTCAACGGTGCCATCGCCGGCAAGATGCTGGGTGAGACGGAGTATGACCTTTGCCTTATCGACATCAGAACGCCGATTATGAACGGCCGGGAGCTTTATCAGTATATAATGGATAAATACCCTAAGTTTACCGGAAAGATTATCTTCACTACCGGTGATGTTCTGGATGAAAAGCTGGCTTCTATGCTCGAGGGAGCCGAAAGGCCCTATCTACCCAAGCCTTTTACTCCCGATGAGCTGAGGACTATAGTAAAAGAGGCGTTAGAAGGCTAGAGATATGGTGGGCAACGAGGTAAAAATACTGGTTGTGGACGACGAAGCGATGGTCAGGAAGCTTCTCTGTCAACGGCTGTCCCGAGAGGGCTACCAGTGTGATGAAGCTAACGGCGCTGACCAGGCACTGGAGAAGCTGAAAGCCAACCCGGCTGACGTGATGATTCTTGACATAAAAATGCCGGGCAAATCGGGAATGGAATTACTACCCGAGATAAAAACCGCTTACCCCGATACCGCCGTCATGATGGCTTCTGCCCTTAGCGATGTTAATATCTCCATCCAGTGTATGAAAGAAGGGGCATACGATTATATATGCAAGCCCTTTAACCTGGCTGAGGTGGTGCTGAGCGTGGAGGGGATGCTGGACAAGAAGCGGCTGGAGCGCGAGATTAAAGAATACCAGCAATACCTGGAGGAAAAGGTCGAGGAGCAGACCAAGGAAATCCGTAAGGTCTTTCTCGGCGCTATCGAAGCCTTAGCCTTCGCCCTCGAAGCCAAGGACCAGTATACGGCGGGGCACTCCCGCAGGGTAACCGAGATTGCCGTGGCAATAGGCAAGGAGATGGGTCTATCCGACGAGAGCGTCGAAGACCTGCGCTGGGGAGGCTTGCTGCACGATGTGGGCAAGATTACCATTGACCAGATTATCCAGAATAAACCGGGAGAGTTGACTCAGGAAGAATATGAGCATATTATGACTCATGCTAGCGTCGGCGCTGGTATCGTAAAGCCGGTGGTTAACGATAAGGTGGTGGAGATGATCGAACATCACCATGACCGTTATGATGGCGGTGGCATGAATCAGGTCGTAACCGGGAAAAAGATACCACTGGGAGCTAGAATTCTGGCCGTGGCGGATTCCTTTGACGCCATGACCTCCGACCGCCCTTATCGCACGGCGATGTCTGTAAAGGAAGCCCTGGATGAAATCAAACGGTGCACCGGCACCCAGTTCGACCCGGAGGTAACGGACGCTTTCCTTAAAATACCGGTTACCGGAATAGTGCTGGCAGCAGCCTGAAGGTCTGCCGATAAAAAAGCGGGGAGATGTTTTAAAATGAGCGGGAATGAGAAAATACTCATCGCCGATGACGAAGAAACGGTAAGGTCGCTGGTAAAAAGGCTTCTGGGCAAGACCTATAAAGTCATTGAGGCCGATAACGGCGAGGAAGCGGTAAAAGTGGCCGTCAATCAGAAACCCGACCTCATCCTGATGGACATCCTGATGCCTCATATGGACGGTCTTACTGCCTGCTACGCCATTAAGAGGAACCAGGCAACCAAGGAAATCCCGGTGATTATGCTTACCGCCGTGGACTACGACCTTAACCGCAAGCTCAGTCAGGATGTCATGGGCGCCCAGGGCTATATAACCAAGCCGTTTAACTCTGAGGCGCTGATGAATATGATCGCTAAATTCTTGAACTCCGACTGACCCTGGGATATTCGGCTGGATTAGAATGACATCGTGCCGGAGGTTATACGCTTATCAGGCCAGATTTTAATCTCCGGCGCTAGTTTATTATTCTTGCCCACCACCACGTTATCTCCCAGGACGCAGTTATCCAAAACCTGGCTCTCCTCTCCGATTTGGCAGTTAGCAGCCACGATACAGTTTCGCAGTAATGCCTTTTTGCCCACCTTCACGTCCTGCCACAGTACCGCCCCTTCCACACGGGCGCCTTCGGCAATCACGCAGCGCGGACCCAGAACAGCCGGTCCTTTCAACACCGCCCACTTAGCTACGGTGCACCCCTCGCCGAAGAGCACGGGGCCATCAATCTCGGCGGAGGGGTCGATGTTGCAACTGTCCCCCATCTGGACGCCCTGGTTGAAGTTGTTCCAGTAGGCGGCTAGAGCCGGTGCCTCCCCCGAAAGCAGGTCGTGGTGCGCCTTGAGGTATTTTTCGGGCGTGCCGATGTCGATCCAGTAGCTGTCGGAAGGATAGCTCAATATCGGCTCGCCCTTCTCCAGTAGCAGAGGGAAAAGGTGGCGCTCGACCATGGAGGGGGTGGCGGGGGGAATATAGCCTAAAACCGCGGGGTCGAAAATATAGATGCCCGCGTTAATCATGTTGGTGGTGACTTCCTCCAGGCCCGGTTTCTCCACGAAGCGCTTTACCATATCCTTGGGGTCGGTTTCAACCACCCCGTATATCGTCGGGTTATCTACCGGTGTCAGGGCGATGCTCACCCTGGGCTTGACTTTGCGGTGACGGCTCATCATGGCGGTGAGGTCGATGCTGGTCAGGACGTCACCGTTGAGGACGAAAAATGGTTCGGTCAGGCGGGCTTCGGCATTTTTAATCGCCCCGCCCGTCCCCAGCGGCTCCTTTTCTATGGCGTAGCTCAGGCGGACGCCCAGCTCAGACCCGTCGCCCAGGTGCCCCTGGATACGGTCGGGCAGGTAGCTCATGGCCAGGATAACGTCTTTTATGCCGTGCCCTTTGAGGTAACGGAGCACGTATTCCAGGAAGGGCATGTTAAGTATGGGCACCATTGCCTTGGTGGTGTTGTAGGTCAGGGGAAGTAACCTGGTTCCTTCTCCACCCACCAGAATAACTGCTTTCATGGCTTCTCTTCTCCTCGGGTAGGAGGCTATCCCTCCTCTTTATTGGCTTGCATTGTAGACGGTTTCCAGGTGGCAGTCAACCTACCTTCATTATTTCTTTTCCACCTTTATAAATCGGGCGTTGATAGCCACGATTATGGTGCTCATCGACATTAGCGCCGCCCCCACCGCCGGAGAGAGCACGACGCCGAAGCTGTAGAGCGCCCCCGCCGCCAGCGGTATGGCCAGCACGTTGTAGCCCGTGGCCCAGCCCAGGTTCTGCAGCATCTTCCTGTAGGTGGCGCGCGAAAGCCCAATGATGGATACGGCGTCCAGTGGGTTGCTCCTTACCAGTATGATGTCGGCGGTAGCCACCGTAACCTCGGTGCCGGCGCCGATGGCGATGCCCACGTCGGCTTGAGCCAGTGCCGGGGCATCGTTGACCCCGTCACCGGTCATAGCCACTATCATTCCCCGTGCCTGTACCTCCTTGACCTTCTCCACTTTCTGGTCGGGCAGCACCTCGGCGAAATACTCATCGAGACCTATCTCATCGGCGACCCACTTGGCGACCTCTTTGTTATCACCGGTTATCATCATGCACCTGATACCCATCTCCTTGAGCCGCCGGATGGCTTCTTTGGATTCGGGGCGGATAATATCGGCCAGGGCGATAGCGCCTTTTAGCTTGCCGTCGATGATGACGAAGACCACTGTCTTGCCCTGTTCGGTGAGCTTTCGGGTTTGCTCGCTATCGACCTTAATCTTGTTTTCCTTGAGGTAGCCGGGGCTGACCACCTTCACTTCTTTGCCGTTGACCCTGCCCTCGGTGCCCTTGCCCGCCGTCGCCCTGAAATCCTTGACCGGGAAGCTCTCTTTTGACGATAAGACGATTCCCCTGGCGATGGGGTGCGAGGAGCGGGCTTCCACCGAGGCGGCGTATTTCAACAGCTCGTCTTTATCCATGCCCCTATCGAAGCTGACGATATCGGTGACGCCGAACTCGCCCTTGGTCAGCGTGCCCGTCTTGTCGAAGAGTATGGCTTCTATCTTTCGGGCGCGCTCGAAGTTGTTGCGGTTCCGAATCAAAAGCCCGTTACGCGCCGAGATAGCCGTGGAGACAGCCACCACCAGCGGCACGGCCAGGCCTAAAGCGTGGGGGCAGGTGATCACCATCACGGTGACCATTCTTTCCACGGAGAAGGCTAGACCCTGGCTGGATAATGTCAGCCAGAGAATAATGGTCAGGGCGCCGGCGCTGATGGCGATAAAGGTCAACCAGAGAGCGGCGCGGTCAGCTACCGTCTGGCTACGCGACTTGCTCTGCTGCGCCTGCCGCACCAAAGCGGTCATCTGGGCCAGGTAGGATTCCTCGCCCGTCTTTTGCACCTCCACCGTAATCGAGCCTTCGCCGTTCACCGAGCCGCCGATAACGGTGGCTCCGGCCTGCTTGGCTACGGGCAGGGACTCACCGGTGAGCAGGGCTTCGTTTACCGAGGACTCGCCCTCGATTACTTTGCCGTCGGCGGGTATCTTTTCACCGGGTTTCACCACCACCTTGTGTCCCACCTTGAGCATCTCTATGGGCATATCGTGCATGCTGCCGTCGGGCATGAGATGGTGCGCCTGGGCGGGCAGCAGCTTGGTCAGCTCCTCCAGCGCCGAGGAGGCACCCATTATCGATTTCATCTCCACCCAGTGTCCCAGCAGCATGACGTCAATCAGGGTAGCCAGTTCCCAGAAGAAGGCTTTGCCCTCCACCCCAAAGACCACGGCGCTGCTATAAACATAAGCCACGGTTATGGCCAGGCCGATAAGGGTCATCATGCCCGGGCTTTTCGCCTTCAGCTCGTCCCGGAGTCCCTTGAGGAAGGGGAGCCCGCCGTAGAAAAAGACGATGGTAGCCAGTCCCCAGAGGACGTAGGAATCGCCGGTGAAGGCGATTATATCTTCGATGCCGAGCAGCTCCTGAACTAGCGGGGAAAGAAGTAGAATGGGTACGGTTAGGATTAGCGATATCCAGAAGCGCCGCCTGAAGTCGGCGACCATGTGGGCATGATGCCCCTGGTGGTCGTGCTCGGCGTGGTCGTGCCCGGCGTGCATATCGTGCTTGGACATGTCGTGCTCAGGCATGTCGTGTTCGTGCTTTTGTTGCTCGTGCTCATTCATTTTCATTATCTTCTTCAGCCAGTTTGCCCACTACGGGGAACTTGAACAGCAAATCGGGGAGGTGGGGGGCTTCTTTTAAGGCTTCGGTCAAATCTTGCCCGGCCTTATGGGTAACCTGGTGAACCCCTTTCTTCCACTGTAAGCTTTTTGAAACGTCATATACCTTGCCCCGGTAGGCAACATAGCTAATGCCGTTGGTGCCGTCGTATTTTTTCAGCTCCTCCCGGGTAAATACTCTCATTTCGCTTTAACTGAAGGCCACATCGAGTAGCATCATTACGGCAAAGCCGATCATAGCGCCGCTGGTAGCCAGGTCGGCGTTGCCGCCGCGTTGTGCTTCGGGTATTACCTCCTCGACGACGACGAATATCATAGCCCCCGCGGCGAAAGCCAGTGCGTAAGGCAAAATGGGCTGGGCGATAACCACCGCCGCTGCCCCGATAACCCCGGCAATGGGTTCGACCACTCCCGATAGCTGCCCGTACCAGAAGCTCTTGCGTCGCGAAAGCCCCTCACGGCGCAGGGGGATGGAAACTGCCATCCCCTCGGGTAAGTTCTGGATGCCGATACCGATAGCCAGGGCAACGGCGGCGCCGAAAGAGGCGGAAGGCATGCCGACGGCCA
>CAZPLG010000040.1:0-11287 GCA_964587415.1 uncultured Dehalococcoidales bacterium
CCCGCCGAGCGGTCAAAGATGATAAAGAGGTAGATGGACAGTGCCAGCGGGATGAAGGTGAAGACAGCCGCCAGCCACCTTACGCCGCGCGACGACAGGCGGGGCATGAAGGCGATGAGTAGCGCCCCCAGCGCGGGCAGGAAGATTATAGTTGTCAGCCAGTTAAAGTCCACCTATGCTCGCTCCTATATTCATTTTTTCATCCGAATATATACAGGCAGGCGACAATGACGATAACGCCGATGCCGATAAACAGTCCGTATAGCTGCAACTGGCCGCTGTGGGCTCTTCTTATAGCCTTGCTGGCGTCCATCGCGCTGACGGCGACGCCGTTGACGGCACCGTCGACACCGTGGACGTCGAAGCCCTGCAGCCCGGCGAAGAAGCCCTTGAGCAGCACCTTGCCCACGAAGACCTTTTCATAAAGCTCGTCGAGCCAGTATTTATGCAAGAACAGGTTATAGAGCGGCTTGAACATCCCGCCGATTCTCTCCGCCGAAAGCCACTTGGCGCTGTAGATGGCGTAGGCGAGCAGTATGCCCAATCCCGCCAGCCCCAGCGATATCCAGGGCAGGGCGTGGGTCAGGATGCCGAAAAAGCCCTCTAAAAAGCCGGTGGTTTCGCCGTGCCCCATAAAGGCGCCGAAGCCGTTGTGGACGTTCCAGAAGCCGGAAAAGACCGCCAGCACCGCCAGCACCACCATGGGCGCTATCATCACCAGCGGCGATTCGTGGGGCTTGCCGTGACCGCCCTCGCCGCCGCGGTACTCGCCGCCGAAGGTCATAAAGACGGCGCGGAACATATAGAAGGCGGTCATAAAGACGGTTAACATGGCCAGGACGAAGAGGATGGTGTTGGCGTCCAAGGCGATAGCCAGAATCTCGTCCTTGCTCCAGAAGCCGGCTATGGGCCAGATGCCGGCCAGGCTTATCGAGCCGATAAGGAAGGTGGCGAAGGTCCAGGGCATGAACTTACGCAATCCGCCCATCTTTCTCATATCGAAGGTGCCGGTGGCGTGGTTGACGCTGCCCGCGCCCAAAAAGAGCAGAGCCTTGAAGAAGGCGTGGTTGAAGAGGTGGAACAGGCCGATAGCGACGGCTGCCTTAGCCGCCACCACCGTAACATCGCCTTCGTGGAACAAGACCAAGCCAGCCGCCCCCAGACCCAGCATCATATAGCCGAGCTGGCTGATGGTGGAATAGGCCAGCACGCGCTTGATATCGTTCATCACCAGACCCATGGTGGCGGCGAAGATGGCGGTAAAGGCGCCGATAATAGCCACCGTGTTCAGGGCTTCCAGCGAGTGGGCGAAGAGCGGGAAGGTGCGGGCAACTAAAAAGACGCCAGCGGCGACCATGGTGGCGGCATGGATTAAGGCACTGACGGGGGTGGGGCCCTCCATAGCGTCGGGCAGCCAGGTATGGAGCGGGAACTGCGCCGACTTGCCCGCGGCGCCGGCAAAGATACCGACGGCTGCCCAGGTCAGGGTGGCGCCGGCCAGGGCGCCCGTTGCCGCCAGCGTGTGAAGCTGGTTGATATCGAGCGTGCCGGTGTTGAAGTATATAAGCAGGATTGCCGCCAGGAAACCGAAGTCGCCCAGGCGGGTAACGATAAACGCCTTCTTGGCAGCGTTGGCCGCCGAGGGCTTGTGGAACCAGAAGCCGATGAGCAGGTAGGAGCATAAGCCGACCATCTCCCAGAAGACATAGACCATAAGCAGGTTATCGGCTAAAACCAGCCCCAGCATGGAGGCGGTGAAGAGGGACATGAAGGCGTAGTAGCGCTGGTAGCCAGTGTCGCCCTTCATGTAACCCTGGGAGTATATCTGCACCATAAGGCTGACCACGGTGACCACGATGAGCATCACCGCCGTCAGCTGGTCCATAAGCAGCCCCAGGTGAATGGTCAGCCCGTCGACAACCGCCCAGGTGATGTCGGGGACGGCGATGGGCTGGCCCGTGGACATTATATCCATGAGCGCCCAGAGGGAAAGCCCCAGCGAGCCGAGCAGGGCGGCGATGGTGACATAGCCCGCCGTCCTGGGCTGGCTGTTGAGGAAGGGCCTCAAGAACAGCCCTATTATGATAAAGGAGAAAAGGGGCAATAGAAAGATGAGCCAGACCATTTGATAGGGCATTACAGCTTCCTCAAGACCTCCTGTATCACGTGCTCCTTATCCTGGGGCACCAAAATGGAATAGGTGCCCAGCTCCCTGTCCCTGGGCTCGCCGGCCAGGGGGAGGAGGCGGGTGGGAATGCCCTCACCTTCGAAAAGCTCCTTCCACATCTCGGCCAGCGCCAGGCTCCTGGCTTTTTTGACTTCTACCCACATGTTGGTTCTTTTTCCTCTCGGACTCCCCGTTTATGTATTCGGGGATTTATCCCCGCTTGACCTCCGCTTTCAGGGCTGTCTTCAGCCAAACCCCATTACCAAGGGATTACAGCCCCCTATTAGACACCGAAGATTTAAGACGAAACCCTAGCTAATGAATCCGCCCAGATAGAACGGCCAGACCACGATGCCCAGAATAATCTTCCACCAGACGAGACTGGCATAGCCGATGGTGAAGAGCCAGCCCATGAACCAGATCACTCCGCCCAATGTACCCATTGAACCCTTGTTCATAGTTTCGCCTCCTTTACCATTTCATCAGGTCGATTTTGGTGGCGTCTATAGTCTGGCGGTGGCGGTAGATGGCAATGATTATGGCCAGCCCGACGGCGACCTCAGCCGCCGCCACCACCATAACGAAGATAGCGAAAATCTGCCCCGTGAGCTGGAGGGGCACGATATAGCGGGAGAAGGCGACCATAGCGATGTTGACCGCATTGAGCATAAGTTCGATGGACATCAGGATAATGATGGCGTTGCGCTTAGCCAGCGCGCCGTAGAGGCCGATGGCGAACAGCACCGCCGCCAGTATTAAATAGTGCTCCAGTCCTACCATGGTTACTTCTCCCTCACCAGGACGATAGCCCCTATAATTGCCGCCAGCAAGAGAATGGGGGCAATCTCCACGGGCAGGATAAAGCCGCCTTCGCCGAAGAGCAGACCGGCAATGGCCGGAGTGGTCGGCTCCAGGGGGGAGGCGGACGAGATTTGCCAGTTAGTGTTGAGCAGGGCATAGACTATCCCGCCCAAAAACAGGGCGGCGACAAGGAAGGCGGGAATACGAAGTCTATTGGAGGGGCTGCCCCGCTGAACCTCTCGGGTAAGCATAATGGCCAGAATAATGAGCACCGATATGGCGCCGACATAGACCAGAATCTGCACCACCGCCAGGAAGTCGGCGCTAAGAGTGATGTAGATTCCCGCCACCGCCAGAAAGCAGAGCACAAGAGACAGGGCGGCACGGAAGACATCGCCGAGCAGGACGACGGCCAGCGCCGCCGTGACGCCGACTACAGCCAGTATCCAGAAGGCGACATCAAGCCCCATTACCTTCTCCTCCCCTTATCTTTATCCACGAGCAGGCTCTGCTTGGGCAGCTCGGCGGCGACTTCGGGGTGGGCGTAGCCGCTGGGCTTGCGCTCGTCTGATTCCAGCAGGTCTTCTTTAGCCATCACCAGCTCGCCGCGCCGATAGCGCGCCCGCTCGTAGGCATAGCCCAGGAAGAGAGCGTCGTAGGGGCAGGCTTCGACGCACAGGCCGCAGAAGATGCAGTAGCCCATATCCACCTCGAACTTCTCGACCTTGTATTTATTCTCCTCGACCTTGACCGAGGTTACGATATTGATGCTGCCCTGGGGGCAGGTCTTGGCGCAGGTGCCGCAGCCGGTGCACCTCTGCTGGTTCCAGATAAGCTCGTTGCCCCGGGTGCGGCGCGAGGGGTTGAGGCGCTGTTCGGGGTACTGGGTGGTGACGGGGATGCGGAAGAGGTTGCGCAGCGTCACCGACAGGCCCTTGATGATGCCTATTCCGTAGCGTTCAAACATTTACCCTACCCCAGCCTAATTTAAATAGTTTCGACCAGAGGAGCACCAGGACTATCATAACGGCAAAGTTAACCGGTACCAAAAGCCATAGGGAAACATCAGGCCAGACCAGTATCTCGACGGCGGTAACCAGCAGGTTTATCAAAGCCAGGGGGAAGAGGAACTTCCAGGCCAGCGCCATGAGCTGGTCGATCCTGACGCGGGGCACCGTCGTCCTTATCCAGACGATAACGAAGAAGACGATGCCGACCTTGACCAGGAACCAGAGCCAGTCGGGCAAAAGCGGGCCCCGCCAGCCACCCAGGAAAAGGGTGGTGTCGAGAGCCGCCACCACCAGCGCCTCGGCATATTCGGCCAGGAAGAAGAGTCCGAATTTCATTCCAGAGTACTCAATGTTAAAGCCGGCCACAATCTCGGAGTCGGCCTCCATCAGGTCGAAGGGGGCGCGGTTGATCTCGGCCAGGGCGCCGATAAAGAAGAGCAGAAAGCCCAGCGGCTGCACCAGGATAAAGGGGATGTCCTGAGCCATGACTATCTGCTGCAGGGAGAGCGAGCCGGCCAGCAGAATCACCCCGACCAGGGATAAGACGACGGGTATCTCGTAGCTGACCACCGAAGCTATCTGGCGCATGGCGCCGATCAGGGAGTACTTGTTGTTGGAGGCCCAGCCCGCCATAAAGACGCCCAGCGTGGTTACCGAGCTTATGGCCACCACATAGAGGATGCCGACGTTGAGGTCGGCGAGCAGGGCGCCGCCCTGGAAGGGGACGACGGCGAAGACCATCATTACGGGGACGAAGGCGACCACCGGCGCCAGCCAGTGAACCAGCTTATCCGCCCTTGAGGGGACGATGTCCTCCTTGATCAAGACCTTGAGGGAATCAGCCACCGGCTGGAAGAGACCGAAGGGGCCGGCGCGGTTGGGGCCGAGGCGGGACTGCATAATCGCCATCGCCCGGCGCTCGAACCAGATAAAGGCCATGACCGAAAGCAGGATGAAGACCAGAATAACGACGGTAAATATGCCCCAGTGCGCCCAGACATTGCCGGGCCAGTCGGGGGGTAACATCTGCATCACCATCAACGGTCCACCTCGGCCAGACAGATATCGATGCTGCCGAAGATGATGATGAGGTCAGCCACCTTCCACCCCCGCATCATATCGTTTAAGGCCGTCAGGTTGATGAGGGTCGGCGCCCGCACGTGGAAGCGGTAGGGGGCGATGGAGCCGTCCGACACCAGGTAGAAACCGAGATCGCCGCGGGGGGCTTCGATATGGCTGTAGGCCTCGCCGGCAGGGGGGCGGACAAGGTGGGGCACCTCGCTCCTCACCTCGCCAGCGGGTAAACCTTCCAGAGCCTGCTCTAAGATGCGCAGGCTCTGGCGCATCTCTTCGACCTTGACGCGGTAGCGGTCGTAGCAATCACCGGCCGTGCCGGTGGGAATATCGAATTCAAAGCGGTCGTAGACGGAATAGGGGTCGGCCCGGCGGATATCCCACTCCACCCCGCTCCCCCTGAGCAGGGGGCCGCTGGCCGAGATATTTATGGCCATTTCCCGGGTCAATATGCCGACGCCCTTGGAGCGCGCCAGCAGTATCTCGTTCTGTTTGAGCAGGCGGTCGTATTCGTTAATCCAGCCCGGCATTTCCTTGAGGAACTTCTTTAAGGCCGGGACGAACTCCTCGGGGATGTCCTGGCTAACGCCGCCCACTCTCATATAGTTGTAGGTCAGGCGCTGGCCGCAGACCATATCGAAGAGGTCCAGAATCTTTTCTCTTTCCCGAATCATATAGACGATGGGGGTCATAAAGGCGCCGCAGTCGTTGAGGAAAGAACCGACGGCGATAAGGTGGCTGGCGATTCGCTGCAGTTCAGCCATAATCACCCGGATGTATTCCGCCCGCTCGGGGACGGGAATCCCGGCCAGCTTTTCCACCGCCAGGCAGTAAGCCATATTGTTGCTCATCGAGGCCAGATAGTCGAGCCTATCGGTGAGGGGGACGCAGCCGCCGTAGGTGCGCTCTTCAGCCAGCTTTTCGATGCCGCGGTGGAGATAGCCGAAGACGGGGTCCATATTGACGATGACCTCGCCGTCGAGCGTGGTGCGCATGCGGAAGACCCCGTGGGTGCTGGGGTGGACGGGGCCGATATTGACCACGAATGGTTCGGTCTGAATGGTTATTTCTTTAGTCGTCATATGATATTCTTTCCACCCCTCTCCCCTATCGAATTCTTAGAACCCTATACCCTATTTTTAGTGTCACCCTGAGCGTAGCGAAGGGTCTCTCTTGAGATTCTTCACCCTTCTGCGGAAGGGCTCAGAATGACAGTAATAATATTGACTTCGTCCCTCTTTAACTCCCTGTTTAGTTAACTCCTTTGCCCTACGTCTAGCGCCATCTATTCGGGGGCTTTCGCCTCCCGTAGGCGGGGTTTAGTCCCCACCTACACCCCACCATTCGGGGTAATAGTAATATGCCTATAAAAAGTCCTTGCGCAAGGGGTGTCCCTCGAAGCCCTCCCAGAGGACGATGCGCCTCAGGTTGGGGTGGCCCTCGAAGCTGATGCCGAAGAGGTCGAAAATCTCCCTTTCCTGAAAGTCGGCGCCGCGCCAGATGCCGGCAACCGAGGGCAGGGTGGGGTTTTCCCTATCGTAACAGCGGACTTTGAGCACCAGCCCGTGATTATGCTTCATCGAGACGAGGTAATAGACCACCTCGAAGTAGTCGTAGTAATCGGTAGCGGTAACGTAGTTTAGATAGTCGAAAGCCAGGTCGGGGGCGGTATTCAGGTATTCGGCTACCGCCAGCAGCGATTCGGCCTTGAGTAGCAGGCTATCGGCTCCCGCTTCGATAACAGCCTCGGGGAACTTCTTGCCCAGCTGCTTGGCTATCTTGCTGCCGGAAAGGGCGGTCGTCATCTTCTATTTGCCCTCCTGGATAAGGCTCCTACGGGCTACCTTTTTATGTATCATGCTTATGGCGTAGAGCAGGGCTTCGGGGCGGGGGGGGCAACCGGGGAGATAGACGTCGACGGGGATAATACGGTTATAGCCCGGCACCACGCTGTATGACGAGCGAAAGATGCCGCCGCTGATGGCGCAGGCCCCCATGGCGATGACCCACTTGGGCTCGGCCATCTGGTCGTAGATGCGCTTTACCTGGGGCGCCATCTTCCAGGTCAGCGTGCCCGCCGTAATCATCAGGTCGGCCTGGCGGGGGGAGGCGCGGATAATCTCCATGCCGAAGCGGGAGATATCGAAGCGGGAAGCGGCCGTGGTTATAAGCTCGAAGGCGCAGCAGGCGGGGAAGCAAAAAACCGGCCACATCGAAGAGCGCCGCCCCCAGTTTAGTATGGCGTCCACCGAGGTGAGCAGGACGTTGCGCTTTAGTTCCTCGTCCAGCCATTCGTCGGGGTCGGGGATGGGTGTTTGCGAGCGGGCGATAAGCTCGTTTATCTGCCTGCCCTCGGCCTCGTCAATCTCTTGGCGGGAATAGACCTCTTCTATTTCCATTCCAGTACCTTCTTCTTCCAGGCGTAGAGATAGCCGATAATAATTATGCCGATGAAAATAAGCACGGCAAAAAAGGCGGAAAGCCCCAGCCCCCTCAGCTGCACCGCCCAGGGATAGAGGAAGACCACCATCACGTCGAGGGCGATGAAGACCAGCGCGTAGAAGTAGTAGCGGAAGTTAAACTGGACCCAACTCTTACCGATGGTCTCCATGCCGCACTCGAATGGGGAGCTTTTCACCGGGCTGGGGTTATAGGGAACGATTTGCATGAACTTGGGTGGGGAAGGGAGGCGGGGAATAAACCTGGCCAGGACGGGCCAGCGGGTCTCCACATATTGGCGGAATTTGCGGGAATATATCGCCAGCCGGGCCGGCAGACTGAGAGAAAAGGGAAGGAGCAGAGTGGTGACGGCAAAAAAAATGGCAAATATCAGAAGCAAGCCGATGTAGCCATAATCCGCCAGCAAGTATATGCCTCCTTGAAAGCGTTGGGATGACGGCAAACAGTATATCACACTAAATATTTTCAGGGCAAGAGTTTTTAGGGCAGGGAAAAGGCTTTGACTTAGGTAATTTTACGGGGTAGGCGGAGATTATTCAGAGCTTGGATTCCCACCCCACAACACCGTTGTTATCGAATGTTGTTTTGACCCACCCTGCCCACCCTAATGAGTAAACTCCTTAATCTGGGGGAACGTTATCCCCACCCCTCCCTTTAGGGGGTGGAGAGATTGCTTCGTCGCGGCGCTCCTCGCAATGACAGCGGAATCTGGGGGTTTTAAAGGGGGCGTAGCCCCCTTTATACCTTAAAAGGGTGGCGGGCGGGAAAAGATAAAATCGGGGTGGAGCGGTGCCATATTGACCTCAGCCCCATAACCCAATATCATATATGGGATGATGCGGGTCATTGCCGGCAGCGCCAAGGGGCACCACCTTAAAGTGCCCAAGGGGACGGGCACCCGCCCGGCCACGGATTTGGTGCGGGGGGCCATCTTCTCCATGCTGGAGGGCATTGCCAGCGACTGGTCGAGAGTGCTCGACCTCTTTTCGGGGAGCGGGGCGCTGGGCATCGAAGCCCTATCGCGGGGGGCGGGGTGGGTGGACTTTGTTGAACAGGAACCACGTTGTTGTAGTATAATCAGGCAAAACCTGGAAAGGACGAAGCTGGCAGGCCAGGCTCATGTTTATTGCCGCAGCGTGGCCAAGGCGCTGACCTTTCTGGAAGGGGAGTATAATATTATAGTGATTGACCCCCCATACGCCGACGAGACCATAGGCAAAACGATAAAGCAACTGGCGACCTCCGCACTGGTCGGCAGAGATACCATAGTAGTGGTGACGCATTCACCCCACCTCACCCTGGAGCCGAGCTACCCCCCCTTAACCATGCTCAAAGAGCGTCACCACGGCGATAGTTGCATCGCAATATACCAAAAGGAGGGCTAAAGCCTTGAGCATTGCTATCTACCCCGGCACCTTTGACCCCATCACCAACGGCCACCTCGATATCGCCACCAGAGCCGCGCGGCTCTTCGACAAGCTGATTATCGGGGTTTCCGAGACCCCCAACAAGCCCATTCTTTTCGAAACCGCGGAGAGGGTGGAGATGATACGTAAAGCCATCGCCGACCTGCCCAACGTCGAGGTGGAGTCTTTCGGGGGGCTGACCGTGGACTTCGCCAAGAAGTCGAACGCCATCGCCATGGTGCGGGGACTGCGCATGAGCGCCGACTTCGAGCGGGAGTTCGACATGGCCATGATGACCAAGAAGCTATACCCCAAGCTGGAGTTCGTCTGCCTGATGTCGAGGGTGGAGTACCAGTTCTTAAGCTCCAGCCTGCTCAAGGAAGCCTCAAGCTTGGGCGGCGATATCCACGACCTCGTTCCCGCCAATGTGGCCGAGGCGCTTAAAAGGAAATATCAGGAAAAAGGCTAAAACCCTCACTGAAAGAAGGAGCGCACGGCGTCGAACTCGGCGGGGAGCAGCCCCAGCACGACGGGAAAGTGCTCCAGCAGCACCGACGCCAGGAACGAGCCGGTGACGCTCGCCCCCGCCCCGACGAACTTGACCCACATCGCCAGAATAGCGCCGCAGAGCAGCGCGCCCGTAGCCAGCCCGAAGACGGCACCGCCGATACGTTCGATCCAGCCCAGCTTTATCAGCGAGAACGCCCAGCGCAAAACCAGCGCCAGCGCCACGGCGATGAGCATCACCCCCACCAGGATGATGGCAAAGGCTACTATCTGGGCTATGTTTTCTTCGGGGATGAAGCCGAGGTGTTGGGAGAAGGCAAGGTAGTAGCGCCCAGCCAGCATGATGCCCACGATTATCCCCGCCAGCGACAGGGCGGAGGCGATAAGCCCGGCAATAAGCCCGCCGAAGGCGGCTACGGCTATGACGACCAGTATTACTATATCCAGCCAGCTCATAATCTACCTCAGAGCTATTTGTCCAGTTCCTTGGCCCGCTCGTAGGCGTCTCTAACCGCCCGCCTGACCAACTCGTTAAAAGCACCTTTTTCAAACTGAGCCAGAGCGGCGGCGGTGGTGCCGCCGGGGGAGGTCACCTTTTTACGCAGCGCGGCGGGTGCTTCGCCCGAAGCCTGGATAAACTTGCCCGAGCCGAGCATGGTCTGCACGACTAATTCCTGGGCCATATCGCGGGGCAGGCCGATTTCCATAGCGGCGTCGACCAGCGCCTCGACCATCAGAAAGAAGTAGGCGGGGCCGCTACCGCTTATGGCCGTGGCCATATCGAGGTAAGCCTCGTCATCGACGTAAAGCTCTCTGCCCATAGCGCCCAGGATTGACTTAGCCGCCTGCTTTTGCTGGTCGGTTACATCGGAGGTCGTCGTCCAGACGCTCATCCCCTCGCCGATTTGGGCGGGGGTGTTGGGCATGGCGCGGACGACGGCGTTGTGGTTTAAGCCCAAAAAGATAGTGCTTATCTTAGCGCCGGCGATGATGGAAAGAATAAGCTGGGTGGGTTTAACCCTGCCGTTGAGTTCGGCCAAAAGTTCGGCCAGGTTCTGGGGCTTGACGGCCAGGATGATTATGTCTTTGCCCGAAACGGCCTCGGGGTTAGCCGAGGTTACCGTTACGGAGTAGTGCTTTTTGAGGTAGTCGAGGCGGGATGAGCTGACATCGCTCACGGAGATGGACTCCGGCTGGGCTAAGGCTCTGGTCAGAACCGCCGCCAGCATGGCTTCCCCCATATTCCCCCCGCCGATTAAAGCTATTTTCATGATTTTTTCACCTGACGACAATGTTAACCAGCCGCCCAGGAACGTAGATTACCTTTATTATCTTCTTGCCTTCGGTGTGGGCTTTGACTCGCGGCGACTCCAGAGCTTTTTCTTTAGCCTCGTCCTCGGTTATGGAGACGGGCACGGCTATGCGCTCGCGGAGCTTGCCGTTGACCTGCACCACCAGCGTGATTTCCTCGTCTTTGGCCAGGGCTTCATCCCACTTGGGCCAGGCCTGGTTATGGATGCTGTATTCGTGCCCCGTCTGCTGCCATAATTCCTCGGTGAGGTGGGGGGCGGTGGGAGCTAAAAGCAGCATCAGAGTATCGATAGCCTCTTTCCAGGCGGCCTGGCTGATTACCCCCTCCTCTTTGGTCTTGGTCAGGTAGTTGGTGTACTCCATAAGCGCCGCAATCATGGTGTTGAGGCGGAGTTTCTCTAAATCCTGGGTCACCTTGCGAATGGTCTGGTGGGTGAGGCGGGATAGAGCGCGTTCTTCATCCTTAAGTTTGGCTTTGGCATCCCGGCTGTAGCCGCCGGTGACCAGGTTCCAGAGGCGGTTGAGCCAGCGGCTGATGCCGCTGATGCCGC
>CAZPLG010000041.1:0-4636 GCA_964587415.1 uncultured Dehalococcoidales bacterium
CTCTGGTTATCTTTATTGGGTGGCTGTTAATCCGCAAGAAAAAAACAAAATAGACCCCCTACTTGCTCCTACGGGATAGTTGCCTTTCGCAAAGGGGGATTAAGGGGGATTTTCCTCGTCTTTCTTCCCACCGCTCCCACCCTTAGAAGCTTCGTCTCTATTAACTCCCTTGCTATCCACCTTACCCCCCTCAATAAAAATTTTCTTGACGCTAATGGAAGCGCTCTGCTAAAATCCACTCGGTTACCCCTCTTTTTTACGGATTAGTTTTCAGCACTGGCAAGGGAGGTCTGTTATGGCAATCGACTATAAGAAAGAAGGCCGGGTCGCCATTTTCACCATCAATCGCCCCGAGGCGATGAACGCCATGAACATGGAGACGATGCGGGAGTTCCGCCAGGCGATTACGGAGTTCCGGGACGACCCCGAACTCTGGGTGGGCATCGTCACCGGCGCGGGGGAGAAAGCCTTTTGCGGCGGTGCCGACATCAAGGACACCCTGCCCTTTATGAAGGAGCATTCCCGGGAGGTCTGGTCTTTCCCGCCGAGCATAATGCGGGGTCTGGAGTTATGGAAGCCTTTGATTGCCGCTATCAACGGGATGGCGCTGGGTGGGGGGCTGGAGATTGTCCTTGCCTGTGACATACGGATTGCCGCCGAGAACGCTCGTTTAGGCACGCCCGAGGTGACCCTGGGGCTGATACCGGGGTGGGGGGGAACGCAGCGGTTGCCGCGGGCTATTCCCAAGTGCAAGGCGGCGGAGCTGTTGCTCATGGGCAAGCTGATAGACGCCCAGGAAGCCTACCGCATCGGGCTGGTCAATAAGGTTGTGCCCCAGGCCGAGCTGATGGCCACGGCCAAGGAGTGGGCGCAGACCATCTGCCAGGCGGGACCGCTGGCGGTGAGGTCGGCTAAGGAGGCTATGCTCAAGGGCTGCGATATGACTTTAGAGGACGGCCTGAGGCTGGAGAGCGCGCTGGTCGCCTACGTGATGGCTACCGAGGACTTCGCCGAGGGCACCAAGGCTTTCGTCGAGAAGCGAAAGCCGAACTATAAAGCAAAATAAACTAAGGAGAGGAGCATATAATGGAGATTAAGAAGGTCGGGGTGGTGGGGTGCGGCTCTATGGGCGCGGGCATCGCTCAGCTTTGCGCTCAGTCGGGCTTTCAGGTGGTGGTATCGGAGATAAACGACGAGTTCTTGAAAAAGGGGATGGGCTTTATCGATAAAACGTTAGCCCGGAGCGTGGAGAAGGGCAAACTGGCGCAGGCGGACAAGGATGCCGTAATAGGTCGCATCAAGGGCACCACCAATACCAGGGACTTCGCCGAATGTGACCTAGTAGTTGAAGCAGCTATCGAGAACCTGGATTTGAAGAAGAAGATATTCGCCGAGCTGGACGGCATCTGCCCTAAGGATGCTATCCTGGCGACCAACACTTCCTGCCTGTCTATCATCGACATGGCGGTGGTGACCAAGCGGGCGGACAAGGTGGTGGGGCTGCACTTCTTTAACCCGGCGCCGATTATGAAGCTGCTCGAAATCGTCAAGACCATCGCCACCAGCGAGGCGACGATGGCTGTCAGCAAGCAGTTCGGCGAAAAGCTGGGCAAGACCACCGTTGTCGCTCAGGATGCGCCCGGCTTTATCGTCAACCGTCTCTGGATACCCTACCTGCTGCACGGCATCCGCCTCTACGAGGAGGGCATCGCCAGCCGCGAGGATATCGATGCCGCCGTGAGCCTGGGCTTGAACTACCCGATGGGCCCGCTTACCCTCTCCGACATGGTGGGCATCGACGTGGTCAAGTTCGTCTCCGACGCGCTCTACGAGCAGCTTAAAGACCCCCGCTACATCGTGCCCACGCTGGTGGACAAGATGGTGGCGGCGGGGTGGCTGGGGCGCAAGACGGGCAAGGGTTTCTACGACTACAGCAAATAGATTCCCCTTATACATAAAGCTTAAATAGATATAACTTGGCCAGGTTAGAAGGAGGCACTTTTATGACCGAGGTGGTAATTGTCAGTGGGGTGAGAACGGCTATCGCCAACTACGGCGGTGCCTTACAGAATACACCGGTAATGAAGCTGGGCAGCATCGTCATCAAAGAGGCGCTGAAAAGGGCCGGTTTACGCCCTAAGAGGGATGCCGAGGTGCTTAAGCTAGCCCCCGAGGCGCTCAAGGGCGACGGGCTAATCGAGTTGGAGAAGAAGTACTTCGACTGGGACAATTCCTTAAAAGAGGTGCGGGTGGACGAGGTTATCATGGGTAACGTCCTCCAGGCGGGGCAGGGTCAAAACACCGCCCGCCAGGCGGCGATTAACGCGGGTATTCCCAAAGAGGTGAACGCCTACACGGTGAACAAGATTTGCGCTTCGGGGATGAAGTCGGTAGCTTTAGCCGCCCAGGCCATAAAGGCGGGCGATGCCGAAATCATCGTCGCCGGCGGTATGGAGAACATGAGCGCCGCGCCTTACTACCTGCCCAGCGCCAGGTGGGGAGCCCGGATGTTCAACGCCGAGATGGTCGACGGCATGGTCTATGACGGGCTGTGGGAGATATTCTACAACTACCACATGGGCTTGACCTCGGAGAATATCGCCGATAAGTATGGCATCAACCGGGAGGAGCAGGATAAGCTGGCCATGCTCAGCCACCAGAGGGCTATGGCGGCGATAAAGGGCGGCACGTTCCGCCAGGAGATAGTGCCCGTCGAGGTCAAGGTTAAGAAAGAAATGAAGCAGTTCGACACCGACGAGCACCCCCGGGAGACCAACATGGAAGCGCTGGCCAGGCTGCCCGCAGTATTCAAAAAGGACGGCTCGGTGACGGCGGGCAACGCCTCGGGGATAACCGACGGCGCCGCCGCTTTGGTGGTGATGTCGGCGGATAAAGCCAAAGAGCTGGGCTTGAAGCCGCTCGCCAGGGTCAGGTCTTACGCCTCGGGGGGCGTCGACCCCGCCTACATGGGGCTGGGGGCGGTGCCCGCGACCAGGAAGGCGCTTAAATTAGCCGGCGTCGAATTAAAGGATATAGACTGCATAGAATTAAACGAAGCCTTTGCCTCGCAGGCTATCGGGGTGATGAAGGAGCTGGGCATCGGCACCGAGAAGGTGAATCCGCACGGCAGCGGTATCTCGCTGGGGCACCCTATCGGCTGCACGGGGGCCAGGATTATGGTTACCCTGATGCACGAGATGGCGCGGCAGAATTACCGGCTGGGGTTGGCTACGCTTTGTATCGGTGGGGGGCAGGGGATGGCGGTGGTCCTGGAGAAGGCTTAGGCTATTTACCCCGCTTGGCGTAGTCGGGGCACCAGGTAGCTGTGGGCCTTTCGGGGCGGTGACAGGTGCTGCGCCAGTCCCATTTGCAGCTATCGCAGAGGAATATATTCATTCCCAGCATTTTCTTTATCCTAATCTTGAATCTCTCGCCCAGCGAGGGCTTAATCTTGGCCTTCATAACGCACCCAATGGTTTCGCTATAGAATATAGCAGATAGAGTGCTATTTGGCAACGATTGTGATAGAATAGGGCGAGTTTAAGCGGGGGAGAATATCATGGCCATCCCGAGAATGAGAAGAGGCAAAAAGGTTGTTCCCGATGTGGTGAGGGAGGCGGGGAAGCTGAATATAGAGTCGGTGAGCGGGGACGAGCTGACCTGGATTAATATCGAGTCTCCCGGTAAAGAGGAGACGGACTACCTGGCGCAAAACTATCCCTTCCACCCCCTCGACCTGGACGACTGCCTGAGCCGTATCCAGCGGCCCAAGATAGACCGCTATGACGAATACCTTTTCCTGGTCTTTCACTTTCCCGTGTTCAGCGCTCAAGCCAGGGTGACCACCCCCAGCCAGGTTTCGGTTTTCATCGGGCCGGGCTACCTGATTACGCTGCACAATGGCGACCTCAAGCCGCTGGTGAAGCTGTTCGACCAGTGCCAGACGGACGAAGAGATAAGGCAGGAGCACTTCAGCCAAGGTTCGGGCTACCTGCTATACCGCATCATTGACCGCCTGGTGGACTACTGCCTCCCCATACTCAATAAAATCGGGGGCAATATCGAGGCGGTGGAGGACGCCATCTTCGCCGTGAAGGCGCGGCGTACGGTGAGGGAAATCTCCACCCTGCGCCGGGACGTTATCTCCTTCCGCCGCATTATCTGGCCGATGAGGGCGGTTATCGGGAGCTTAGAGCCCAAGATACGCCGCTTTTCCAAGATGGACATGGAGGTCTATTTCGGGGACACCGTCGACCACCTGGACAAGATATGGGATGCCCTCGACGAGTATAAAGAGATTATCGAGGGCTTAAACGATACCTACGATTCCCTGGCTTCCAACCGCACCAACGAGGTCATGCGCATGCTGACCGTGATTGCCACCATCCTGCTGCCCTTGACGGTAATCGCCTCTATCTACGGGATGAACGTGCCCTTGCCCTTCCAGGAGTCGCACTATTCTTTCCTGATTGTCTTTTCCATCTGGGCAGTGGTGGTCATCGGCATGCTTTATTTCTTCCGCCGCCACCACTGGATTTAAACTGGCTGGATATAACGGTTAAGATGTAAAGATGAAGGTCTCGCACCGACTGCTTATTATCGCTGCCCTCTTTGTCACCTGTTTTATCACCGCCAA
>CAZPLG010000041.1:4646-10843 GCA_964587415.1 uncultured Dehalococcoidales bacterium
GCCAACATAATTTCGGTCAAGATGATAAGCCTGGGGCCTTTTATCGTCTTCGCCGGCGTTTTTATCTTCCCCATAAGCTATATCATCGGGGACGTGCTTACCGAGGTCTACGGCTACCGCATCGCCCGCCGGGTTATCTGGCTCGGTTTCGCCTGTAACCTTATCTTCGTTATCTTCGCCTGGATAGGCCAGATACTGCCGGGGGCGTCGGGCTGGGAGCTGCAGGGAGCCTACGAGAGCATTCTGGGCTATACGCCGCGGCTGCTCTTCGCCTCCGTCTGCGGCTACCTGGTCGGCGAGTTCGCCAACTCCTACATACTGGCCAGGATGAAGATTTTTACCAAGGGGCGCTGGCTCTGGAGCCGCACCATCGGCTCGACCATAATCGGGGAGGGGCTGGATACCGCCGTCTTTGCCTCGATAGCCACCCTCGGCACCCCCTTCTTTATGCCGGTAGTAATCCTGAGCCAGTGGCTGTTTAAGGTGGTGATCGAAATCGCCGCCACGCCCGCCACCTACGCCGTGGTCGGCTACCTGAAGCGGAAAGAGGGTATCGACACCTACGACCGCCAGACCAACTTCAACCCCTTCCGCGTTTTGAACTAGTTTTTAACGAGGGAGTAAGAGAGCAAGATGAAGATTCGTTTTCTGGGGGCGCACAACTGCGAAACAAAGGACACCAGGCTGGTCAGCCTGTTAATCGACGATGTGCTGGCGATAGATGCCGGCGGGCTTAGCTCCAGCCTATCACTTGAGGCGCAGCATAAAATCAAGGCCGTGCTGCTTACCCACCAGCACTACGACCACATCCGCGATATACCCACGCTGGCCATGAACCTTTTCCTGGGCGGCGCTAATACCACCGTTTACTCCATCCCAGCCGTGTTCGAGGTGCTGGAAAATAACCTGATGGACGAAGTGATTTACCCCGATTTCCGCCAGAAGCCGCCCGATAAGCCGACCATCGGCTTTAGCCCAATTGAGCCGAATAAGGCGCGGAAGATTCTGGACTACGACGTCCTGCCCGTCCCGGTGAAGCATGGCGTGCCTACCGTGGGCTATCAGCTCGGCGCCGGGGGCAAGAGCTTTTTCTACACCGGTGATACGGGGCCGGGGCTTAGCCAGTGCTGGGAGCAGATTTCGCCGCAGCTGCTTATCATCGAGGCCACCGGCTCCAATAAATTCACGGAGTGGGCGGTGGGTGGGGGGCACCTCACCCCGTCACTGCTGGAGCGGGAGCTCGAGGGCTTCAGAGAGGTGAAGGGCTATCTGCCCCGTATAATAATAGTCCACATGAGCCCGCACCTGGAGAAAGACATCGCCGCCGAGATAGCGGCGGTGGCTAAAGCCCTGGACATTCCCATAACCCTGGCCCATGAGGGGATGGAAATTAATCTTTAGAGTGCCTTAGTCTGCAACTGGCGCGTGCGGGGGTGACGTTGATGGACACCCCGAAGTTTATCGTCGACCACAATGTGGGCAAGCTGGCCCGGTGGCTGCGGCTCATGGGCTATGACGCCCGCTTCTTCCAGGGCGAAAACGATGCCGAGCTGGTGGCTATTGCCCTCAAAGAGGGCAGGGTGATATTAACGCGAGACACCCGCATTATGCAACGGCGGCTGGTGACCAAGGGCAAGCTCAAGGCGCTGCTCATCGGTAGCGACCAGCCCCACGAGCAGATTCACCAGGTCATTGATAGTCTGCGCCTCGATTACCGCTTTAATCCCTTTAGCCTCTGCCTTGAGTGCAACCGACCCCTGGTGGAGAGAAAGAAGGCGGAGCTTAAAGATTTGGTGCCGCCCTACGTCTTTAAGACGCAGGAGCAGTTCCGGCAGTGTCCTGCCTGCGGGCGCATCTACTGGCGGGGGACACACTGGCGGGCGATGACGCGCCGCCTGGAGGGGTTGGGGGGTGGATAGTATCTCCGCCTCTCTTGACCGCAGTCGGAGATATTGCTACACTTCAGGTTGACAGTACTGGAGGGGAGAAACGATGGCTTTTAAGAACATTCTGCTGGAGAAGAAGGAGGGGGTGGCCAGGATTACCATTAATCTGCCGCCCTTGAACATCCTGGATATTCCTACTCTGGAGGAGATGAGCCAGGCGCTTGCCGAGCTGAAAGAAGATGACGAGGTGAAAGTGGTGGCGATTACCGGCTCGGGGGAGAAAGCCTTCTCGGCGGGGGTAGCCGTCGGCGACCACCTGGGCGATAAGCTGCCCAAAATGGTCGAGGTCTTCCACAAGTTGTTTGTATCGCTAATCGAAGTAGATAAGCCGACTATCGCCCTGGTCAATGGGGTGGCGCTGGGTGGGGGCTGCGAGATAGTTGCCGGCTGCGACATGGCGGTTGCCTCGGAGAAGGCGCAGCTGGGCCAGCCCGAGATAAAGCTGGGGGTTTATCCGCCGCCGGCGTCGGTGCTCTTCCCCAGAATACTGGGGCGGCAGAAGGCATTCGAGCTTATCCTCTCCGGCGACAGCATCAGCGCTAAAGAGGCGGAGAGAATCGGGCTGGTCAATAAAACCGTCCCCGCCGCCGACTTCAAGCAGGCGAGCGAGGAGTTTATCAAGCGTTTTACGGCTAACAGCGGGCTGGCTCTGACCCAGGCCCGGCGGGCGCTTTACCGCAATTTCGACCTGAATTTCCATGAGGCTCTGGAAGCCACCGGCGTTGACGCCACTATGGTTATGGCCGGGGAAAACAGCGTCGAGGGGCTGTCCGCCTTCCTGGAGAAGAGAAAGCCGATCTGGATAAGATAGTCTTTTATGGAGGTAGAGAGAAGTGAAAGTTCTAACTACTGCCCAGATGCACCAGTTGGAAGAAGGTTCCGTCAGGTCCGGTATAACCATGGAGATGCTCATGGAGAACGCCGGCCGCGCCGTCGCCGACGAGACCTGTCGTATCGTCGAGGATATCCGCCAGCAGCAGATCCTAATTCTCGTCGGGCCGGGTAACAACGGTGGGGATGGTTTGGTCGCCGCCCGACACCTTCATGACGCGGGAGCCAAGGTCTTCCTCTATTTCTTCGGGCAGAGACCGGGCCGAGACCCTATGCTCAAGCCGATGCGGGATCGCCGCATCAAACGTGTCGAGGCACCCAAGGATGAAAACCTGGAGGAACTGACCAAGCTGCTGGCTTCGGTCGATACCGTTATCGACGCCCTCTTCGGCACCGGCACCACCCGCCCCTTTTCGGGGCTGTTGCTGATGATATTGGACAGGGTGAGGCGGGCCAAGATTAAACGCCCCGATATACGCATCATCGCCCTGGACTTGCCTTCGGGGCTTAACGCCGACACCGGCGAAGCCGACCCGGGCTGCCTCTATGCCGATAACACCATCACCCTGGCTTTTCCCAAGCCGGGGCTGTTTAAGTTCCCCGGAGCCGAGAGGGTGGGGAAAATCAGCGTGGTTGATATCGGCCTGCCCGGATTTGTGGAGGAGAAAACCAGCCCGGAGTACCTCGCCGACGAGTGGGCGAAATCGGTGCTGCCCGAGCGCTCGCCGATGGCCAACAAGGGCAGCTTCGGCAAGGTGATGGTGCTGGCCGGTTCCATCAGCTACATCGGCGCGCCTTATCTAGCCTGCAGCGGCGCCATGAGAGTCGGTGCGGGACTGGTGACGCTGGCGGCTACGGGACGGTTGCAGTCTATTTTAGCCACCAAGTTGACCGAGGTAACCTATCTACCCCTGCCCGAGTCCCGCCCCGGCCTTATCGCCCCGGAAGCCGTCCGGGTGCTCTTCCGCCAGTTCGAAAAGTATAACGTGCTGCTTATGGGCTGCGGCATGGGGCGGAACGAGGCGATGGTCAGGTTCATCAGGTCTGTCCTGCTTTCTCATCCTAGAGCCAAGACCGCCAAGCCCAAGTTGCCCGCCTTGGTCCTCGATGCCGACGGCCTCAACGCCCTGGCGGGTGTGCCGGATTGGTGGAGCCTGCTGCCTGAGGACGCTATCCTTACCCCCCACCCGGGGGAGATGGCCAGGCTGACAGGAATGACGGCGGACGAGGTACAGCTCGACCGCCTGGAACTGGCCAGGAAGATGGCCTCGGAGTGGCACAAGACCATCGTCCTCAAGGGGGCGCATACCGTTATCGCTGCCCCCGACGGGAAGTCGCAGATAAGCCATGTGGCTAATGCCGGGCTGGCATCGGCGGGGACGGGGGACGTCCTAGCCGGGGTTATCGCCGGGCTGCTGGCGCAGGGGCTGAAGCTTTTCGACGCCGCCGCCGCTGGCGTCTATATCCACGGCATGGCCGGGGAGGCGGTTAAAGAGAGGTTGGGCGACGCCGGCATGATTGCCTCCGACCTCCTGCCCGAGTTGCCCGTGGTTATCAAGCAGTTGAAGGCCAGCCGACATAGAGAAGAGGCTGAAACCGAAGAGGCTGACTAACATGCTGTTAGCGGTTGATATCGGAAACACCAGCACCAAGCTCGGCGTCTTCGATGGGGAGAAGCTGCGGGCTACCTGGCACATGGCTACGGGCGTCCACCGCATGGCCGACGAGTACGCGGCGCTGCTCTTTAACCTGCTGCGCCAGCAGGGGCTGGAGACCACCGACATTAAGGCGGTGGCGATGTGCAGCGTGGTGCCGCCGTTGATATCGACCTTTGAGGAGCTTTTCGAGCGCTATTTTCATATCACGCCGCTGGTGGTGGGGGCGGGGGTCAAGACGGGGGTGAGTATCCACATGGATAATCCCCGTGAGGTCGGCGCCGACAGAATCGCCGATGCTGCCGCCGCCCATAAGCTCTACGGGGGGCCGGTCATTATTATCGACCTGGGCACCGCCACCACCTTCGGCATTGTTTCTAAAGAGGGGGACTACATCGGCGGTATTATCGCCACCGGTATCGCCACCGCCGCCGAGGCGCTGTTTACCCGTACGGCACAGTTGCCCCGCGTGGAGCTGGCCCAACCCAAACACGTTATCGGCAGCAACACGGTGGCGGCCATACAGTCGGGGATTATCTACGGCTACGCCTCGCTGGTGGAGGGAATGCTGGAACGCATCCATAAAGAGCTTGGCGCCAAGGTGAAGGTGGTGGCTACGGGGGGCTACGCCGAGCTTATCGCTAAGGTAACGGACACCATCGACGTGGTCGATCCCGACCTGACCCTGACCGGACTGAGACTCATCTACCAGATGAATGAGGGCTGATTAAGAGGCAATTATGCTAACCGATAAGACTATAGTACTGGGCATAACCGGCAGCATCGCCGCCTATAAAGCGGCCGACATCGCCAGCCGTCTGACCAAGGAGGGTGCTAAGGTGGAGGTAGTTATGACCGAGGCCGCCACCTGGTTTATCGCCCCGCTCGCCCTGCGCAGCATTACCGGGCGGGCGGTGGTCAGCGAAATGTTCGACCCCGATTCCCAGCGAACCCTGGAGCATGTCGCCCTCGGTGAGGCGGCTGACCTGGTGGTTATCGCCCCGGCAACGGCTTCCCTGATTGCCAAGCTGGCGGCGGGCATCGCCGACGAAATGCCGGCGCTGGTGGTGCTGGCGACCAAAGCCCCCATTATCCTGGCGCCGGCCATGAACGTCAACATGTACGAGAATCCTATTACTCAGGAGAACCTGACCAAGCTTAAAGCCCGCGGCTTTGTTATCGTCGAGCCTGACTATGGCCGCCTGGCTTCGGGCCGGTTGGGGCGGGGGCGGCTGGCCGATACCGATAAGATTATAGGCGCCATCAAGCAGGTGCTGGGGCGGAGGGGCGACCTGGCGGGTAAGAAGCTGGTGGTGACGGCGGGGGGCACTCAGGAGCCTATCGACCCGGTGCGCCACATCAGTAATCCGTCATCGGGCAAGATGGGCTACGCCATCGCCGAAGCCGCCCGCGACCGGGGCGCCGAGGTTAAATTAATCACCGCGCCCGTTTCCCTTCCTCAGCCCGCGGGGGTTGAGGTTATCCCGGTGAAGACAACCCTGGAGATGCAAAAAGCGGTAGCCAAAGCGGTAACCGGAGCCGACGCCCTGATTATGGCGGCGGCGGTGACCGACTACCAGCCTAAAGCCACCGCCAAGGATAAGATTAAAAAAGATAAGCCCGACCTGAAGCTGGAGCTGGTGAGGACGCCCGACATCCTGGCCGAGGTTAAGGGTAACTTTATCCGGGTCGGCTTTGCCGCCGAGAGCAACGACATCGTCGCCAACGCCAAAAAGAAGCTGGCGGGGAAAAAGCTGGACATGAT
>CAZPLG010000042.1:0-10507 GCA_964587415.1 uncultured Dehalococcoidales bacterium
TAGAGCACGTTCTTGGTAAGAACGGGGTCACCAGTTCGAATCTGGTTGTGGGCTTTAACAAAAGGGGGTTAAAAAATGGCAAAGAAGAAATTCGAACGGACTAAGCCCCATTGCAACGTGGGCACCATCGGTCATGTTGACCATGGTAAAACAACCTTAACTTCGGCGATAACTATGGTACTGTCTAAGGCAGGGGGTACCGACTATCGTGCCTTCGATAGTATCGATAATGCTCCCGAAGAGAAGGCGCGCGGTTTGACCATAGCCATTGCCCATATTGAGTATGAGACCGAGAAACGCCATTATGCCCATATCGATTGTCCGGGGCATGCCGACTTTATCAAGAACATGATAACCGGGGCTGCCCAGATGGACGGCGCTATCCTGGTGGTGAGCGCCCCCGATGGGCCTATGCCCCAGACCAGGGAGCATGTCCTGCTGGCTCGCCAGGTGGAGGTTCCTTACATCGTGGTGGCTCTCAATAAGATAGACGCCCTCGATGATGAAGAGCTGCAGGAGCTGGTGGAGGTGGAGACCAGGGAGTTGCTGACCAAGTATAAGTTCCCCGGCGACGAGTTGCCGGTGATAAGGGTGAGCGCCCTCAAGGCTCTGGAGTGCGGCTGCGGTAAGCGGGAGTGCCAGTGGTGCGGCGGTATCTGGAAGCTGCTCGACGCCATTGACGAGTATATTCCCACTCCGGTACGGCCCAAAGACCAGCCCTTCCTGATGCCGGTTGAGGATGTTTTCAGCATCAAAGGTCGCGGCACCGTGCCTACGGGCAGGGTGGAGCGGGGTGTTATTAAGGCTGGCGATGAGGTTGAGATTGTAGGCTTGCACCACGAGCCGCACAAGACGGTGGCTACCAGCCTGGAGATGTTCCATAAGATTCTGGATGACGCCGAGCCCGGAGATGCCGTGGGTATTCTGCTTCGGGGTATGGAGCGGGATGACATCGAGCGGGGTATGGTAATAGCCGCCCCCGGTTCGATTAAGCCGCATACCTATGCCGAGGCTGAGGTCTATGTTTTGAGCAAGGAAGAAGGGGGCAGGCATACCCCGTTCTTTAACGGATATAAGCCCCAGTTCTATATCAGGACTACCGATGTTACCGGCACTATCGAGCTGCCCGAAGGGGTGGAGATGGTTATGCCCGGTGATAATATAAACATGAAGATTAAGCTTATCTACCCGGTGGCTCTGGAGAAGGGCTTGCGTTTCGCTATCCGGGAGGGGGGTAAAACGGTGGGTGCCGGCACCATTAGCCGCATCATTGAATAGACATGGCGAGAAAGTCTGAAGCCAGAGTGGTTATCCATCTTGCCTGCACCGAGTGCAGCGAGAGGACATATACTTCCACTAAGAACAAGAGGAATGACACCCAGCGCTTAGAGCTTAGGAAGTATTGCCCCCGTTGCCGCAGCCATACCCTGCACAGGGAGACAAAATAGTGCGGCAGCGTAGAGGCTTTTGAGGCCGTTTGATGACTCATCGCACTGCTACCAAGCGTTCCCGGTTTCGCTTCATTGGCGAGATTATAGCCGAGCTGAGGAAGGTGGTCTGGCTCTCCCGGCAAGAGGCGATTAAACTAACCTTCCTGGTGCTGGTGGTTACTGTTGCCGTGGGTATAATGCTGGGCGCCTTTGACTGGGGTTTTACTAAAATCGTGGATAAATTCTTTCTGGGTGGATAGGGGCCCGGCTGTTTTCCAATTCCAACTATTTGTTTGAATGAGAGGTTTTTTGGTGGCTGAGAAGCAAAATAAGGTGGCGGAAAGTCAAAAAGGGTGGTTTGTAATTCATACCTATTCCGGGTATGAAGAACGGGTTAAGAAGAATCTTGAGCAGCGCATCAAGTTTATGGATAGCGCTGAGGAGATTGGCGATATAATTATACCCACCGAGGTGGAGATAGAGGTCAAGAACGGGCAGCGGCGGAACGTGGATAAGAAGATATTGCCCGGTTACATCCTGGTCCAGATGAATATGAGCGACCAGAGCTGGAATATTGTGCGTAATACGCCCGGGGTCACCGGTTTTGTCGGCAGCGGCACTAAGCCAACGCCCCTGCTCGAGGAAGAAGTCAACCAGATTCTAAAACAGATGGCCGCCGAAGCCCCCAAGGTCAAGGTCGGCTTCCGTAAGGGGCAGAGCGTGCGGGTGACCAGCGGACCTTTTATCGATTTTGTCGGGGTGGTGGATGAAATAAGCACCGATAAGGGCAAGGTCAAGGTGCTCCTGTCCCTGTTCGGGCGGGAGACGCCGGTTGAGCTTGACTTCTTACAGGTGGAGAAACTCTAGGAGATAAAGTGGCTAAGAAAGTTAAAGCCGTAATTAAGTTGCAGATTCCCGCGGGTAAAGCGAACCCGGCACCGCCGGTGGGGCCTGCCCTGGGGCAGCACGGGCTTAATATTATGGCCTTTTGTAAAGAGTACAACGACCGCACCTCCAAGCAGGAAGGCTCTATTATTCCGGTGGAGATAACCGTTTTCGAAGACCGTTCCTTTACCTTTATCACCAAGACGCCACCGGTTACCGATTTGCTTAAGAAAGCGCTGGGGCTGGAAAAAGCCTCCGGCGACGCCGGACATGAGAAAGTGGGCAAGATATCCCGAGCCCAGCTTCGTGAGATAGCCGAGATTAAGGCTAAAGATTTAAACGCTACCACTATTGAAGGGGCGGAGCGCATCGTCGAAGGCACCGCCCGCAGTATGGGGATCGAGGTAGAATAAAGTGACCAAACACGGCAAGAAATACGCCGAGGCGCTGAAAATGGTGGATAGGGATAAGACCTATGCCCCGGAAGAAGCTATCGGCATCGTTAAGAAAACGGCTTTTACCAAATTCGGCGAAACGGTTGAACTTCACCTCCGCATGGGGGTTGACCCGCGTGACGCTACCCAGCAGGTGCGTGGCGTGGCTCTCCTGCCCCATGGTCTGGGCAAGAAGGTGCGAGTGCTGGTTTTTGCCCAGGGTGAAGCCGCCAGAGCCGCCGAAGCTGCTGGCGCTGATTCCGTCGGCGGCGAAGATATGATCAAAAAGATTGAAGGAGGCTTCCTGGAATTCGATACCGCTATCGCCACCCCCGATATGATGGGCAAGGTCGGCAAGCTGGGTAAAATCCTGGGGAGGAAGGGGCTGATGCCCAACCCCAAGTCGGGGACGGTGGTTGCCGACAACGACATCCCCCGTGCCATCGAGGAAGCCCGCAAGGGTCGGGTGGAGTTTAAGCTCGACCGCCAGGCTATCATTCATGTCGTCCTGGGTAAGGCCAGCTTTGAGGAAGACAAGTTGCTGGCTAACCTGACGGCGGTCATCGAGGCGATAATGAAAGCCAAGCCCAGTGGGGCTAAGGGACAGTACGTTAAGACCGCTGCTTTAACCACTACCATGGGGCCGGGTATAAGGCTCGACCTTAAACCAGCCCTGTCTTTATCTTCCAGTTAGTAGTTAATAATCTAGAGTGAAAGGGGATATCTGATGGCGGATGTTGCTATTGTTGGTGCCGGCCAGACCGCTTTTAGCCGTAACTGCGGCGTATCTATCCGGGAGCTGGCTTTTGATGCTTTTCAGGAGTCGCTGGAGGGACTGGATATCACCACCAGTGATATTGACGCTTCTATCATCTGTTCCGCGCCCGAATATGATAAGCAGCGCTCACCGGCCGGCTTGATATCGGAATACCTGGAATTAACCCCCAAGCCGAGCTTCTACGTGGAGACGGTCTGTTCCTCCAGCAGCACGGGATTACGAATCGCCTGGTCGCTGGTTAAGGCGGGCCTGCACAAGGTGGTGGCAGTAATCGGTTTTCAGAAGATGTCCGAGCTTTCCTCCCGTGACGCTGCCGAGCGTATGGGGCGGGGGGCGGATATAATCTGGGAATCGCCCTTCGGGCTGACTATGCCCGCGGGTTACGCCATGTACGCCCGAGCGCATATGGATAAGTACGGCACCACCGAGGAGCATCTGGCCAAAGTGCGGGTCAAGAATTCGCACTACGGGGCGACCAATCCCAAGGCTAACTACCGCAAGGAGTTGAGTCTGGAGGATATTATGGGTTCGGATATGATAACCAGCCCCTTGAAGAAATTCGATTGCTGCGCCAACGCCGACGGCGCTTCCTGCGTTATCGTCGCCCGAGGCGATGTGGCTAAGGGCATAACCGATATTCCTATCTGGGTAATGGGGCTGGGGGCGGCTACCGATACCATGACTATGGCCGGCAGGAAACTGCTCACCGGCCTGGAGTGCGCCCAGGAAGCCGCTAAGCAGGCGTACAAGATGGCCGGCGTCAAGCCGCAGGATATCGACGTCGCCGAGGTCCACGATTGTTTTACCGTCTCCGAGATTTTAGCTTACGAAGACCTGGGCTTCGCCAAGCCCGGGGAGGGGACGGGGTTGATTGAAGATAAAGCGACCTACGTCGACGGCAAGATACCGGTCAATGTTGACGGTGGCTTGCTGTCTAAGGGTCATCCTATAGGCGCCACCGGCGGCTCCCAGATAAGAACAATTGTTCGACAGCTCCGGGGCCAGGCTACCGAGGCCCAGGTGAAGGGAGCCGAAATAGGGCTGGTGCATAATATCGGTGGCATCGGGCAATACGGTAATGTAACCATTCTCAGGAGGTAGCTTAATGGGCTTTGAGAATTTTGGCACGGTCAGTTTTACCACGGAAGCCAGGGTGGCGGACTTTATCACCTACCTGGAACAGGGCAAGGTGATGGCCACCCGCTGTCCCAAGTGCGGGGTGAGCTATTTCCCGCCTAAGGCCGATTGCCCCAGCTGCCTGTCGGGGGAGGTGGAATGGTTTGAGGTTAAGGGCAAGGGTAAGCTGGCTACCTATACCATAGTCAACTACGGGCCCTCCGGCTTTGAGAACGACGCCCCCTACATATTAGCGCTGGGCGAGTTCGAGGGGGGCTTACAGATTATGGCCCGCTTGAGTAAGGATATTGCCCCCGAAGATATCAAGGCGGGCATGAGCCTGGTGGTCGTTCCCTTGAAACGGCCCGAGGGCAGAATCAGCTACGAATTTAAAAAAGGCTAGGCAAGATAAGGAGGTAAAAACGGTGGATAGGAAGGTTTGTATTATCGCGGGTGGCATGAGTCGGTGGGGAGTGCGGGAGGCCAGTATCATAGATATGGCTCAGGAAGGGGCGCAGGAGTGTTACGATGATATTCCGACGCTCAAGAAAGAGGATATAGACGGTCTGTTGTTTGCCTCTTCTTACTGCGGGCGGACTTCCTTCCAGGTTAATATCGCCCCGGTAATAGCCGAGCGCATCGGCCTTAAGCCGACCAGCATTTGCGCCAGGGTGGATACGCTGTGCGCCGGCGGCAGCTCGGGGATTATCCTGGCCACGGGGATGATAAAGTCCGGGATGGCCGATGTGGTCATGGTGGGCGGCGGCGAGAAGCTCTATACGCCGCAGCGGTGGGAGACCTATTACAGCGAGATGGCTTCCATCGACCATGATTGGGACGGCGCCCAGGGCATAGGTCTGCCGCCTCCTTTTTTCAGCTTGACCGCCCAGGAGCACATGAAGCGCTATGGCACGACTAAGGAACAGCTTTCGGCGGTCTCGGTGAAGAACCGTCGCAACGGCGCTACCAACCCCAAGGGGCATTTCCAGAAAGAGGTTTCGCTGGAAGAGGTGATGGCTGCCCGACCGATAGCCCCACCCTTGGGGCTCTACGACTGCACGCCTATTACCGACGGCTGCGCCGCGGTGATATTGACTCACGAAGATAAGGCCAAGGAGCTTTCCGATAAGCCTTTGGTTTACGTCCGGGGCACGGCTCAGGCGAGTCTTCACAGCATGTCGATGAACTGGCCCGGCGAACACCTGGCTGACTGGGTCCACCTGAGGACGGCGGCCAAGAGGGCTTTTGAGCAAGCCCGGGTTAAACCCGCAGACATTGATGTTGCCCAGACCCACGATTGTTTTACCATCTCCGAGATTATCGAGATGGAAGACCTGGGCTTTTGTAAGAAGGGCGAAGGCGGACCCTTTGTCGAGTCGGGACAGAACGACTTCGGCGGTAAGATTCCGACCAATACCGACGGCGGGCTGCTTTCCTGCGGGCATCCCTTCGGCGCCACCGGCATTCGCCAGGCACGGGAGATGCTCTTCCAGTTGCAGGGAAGGGCGATAAGGCAGGTAGAGGGCGCCAAGATGGGGCTGGCCCATAACCTGAGCGGCCTCAATGTCGAGCACACCATACTTATCTACGGGAGAGAGCCCTAAGGATAAGATTAACGCTATAAGGGGGAAATTATGCCAGTACCTGGAATACCGATTTTAGATGGTTTGTACCCGTCGACGATGGACCTCTATCCCTTGATGTCCAAGGAGTTCAACCGGGTTCATCAGTTTTACGAGAACTTGAGGGAAAACCGCTTTACCACTACCAAGTGTAAGAAGTGCGGCACGACGCCTTTCCCGCCGCGGGTCGTTTGTCCCAAGTGTAACTCCGACGACCTGGAGTGGGTGGACCTGCCCACCAAGGGCAAGGTTTTGCGCTTCACCGAAGAGGTGGCGGGAGTGCCCCTGGGCTTTGATGCCCCCCTGATTCACGCCCTTATCGAGCTGGAAGACGGGCGCAAGTTTATCTGCCGTATCGCCAATTGCAAAGAGGGGGAGCTTAAAGAAGGCGCCACCGTCAGGTTTGTTGCCTTCGAGGTGCCGCCGATGATTGTGGAGAAGCGGGGTGGGGTGATGGAGGAAGCACCCCGAATGTTCTTTGCTTTTGAACCGGTAAAGTAGTACAATACCAAAACAATAGAATAAAACGTTTCCGAAGACAGCGGGTGCCTTTAAGGCTCAAATCAAATGCCTGCCGAGGATAATTAAGGATTATACCTTAAGTCCTTGTGCGGCAGGCGCAAGGACTTAGTTTTTTATAGGGGGTGATGAATATTGGCCACTAAGGAAAAGAAGGCGCAGATTATCGATAGCCTGCAGGAGGTTATTTCCCGATGCAGCGTCGGCGTCCTCACCGACTACCGGGGGCTGACGGCGGCCGAGATGACCGAACTGCGCCGCCAACTGCGGGAAGCCGGTGTCGAATACCGCGTAGTCAAGAACACGCTGGCGCGCTTTGCCGCCGAGAGGGCGGGCAAAGACGAGCTGGTGGGGTTCTTCGAGGGGCCGGTGGCGATTGCTTTCGGCTATGGAGATATAACCGAGCCGGCCAAAGCCCTGGCCACCTATATTCAAGCTTCCAAGGTAGAGATGACGGTCAAGGGCGGCTTCCTGCCCGACAGGATGCTTAGCTCCGAGGAAGTCGCAACCCTGTCTGAACTACCGTCAAGGGAGATTTTGCTGGCCAGGGTTGTGGGCGGAATACAGAGCCCCATCTCGGCTTTGGTCAGCCGCCTTGCCGCCCCTATGATGGGGCTGGTGGGGGTGCTACAGTCAAGGATTAAACAATTGGAGGGAGAATAAGATGACAGCAGAAGAAGCCAAGGGCAAGAAAGAGGCCGAGGAGCCCGAAGCTGAGGTAAAGGAACCCGAAGCCGAGGCTGAGGCGAAAGAGCCTGAAGTCAAAGAACCCGAAACCAAGGCCGAAGCCAAAGAACCCGAAGCAAAACCGGAGGCCCAGGCTGAAGTAAAAGAGCCTGAAGCTAAGCCAGAGCCTAAGCCGGAGCCTAAGCCGGAACCTAAACCCGAAGCCAAGGCAGAGCCTAAGCCCGAGCCCAAGGCTGAGGAGAAGAAGCCGCCCAAGAAGTTATCCAAGGGCGTCGCGGACATCATGGCGACCATCAAGAAGATGACCGTTCTCGAGCTGGCGGAGCTGGTGAAGGCTCTGGAGGACGAGTTCGGCGTTAGCGCTGCGGTGGCGGTAGCGGCACCAGCCGCGGGTGGGGCGGCAGCGGCTCCGGCAGCTGCTGAAGAGCAGACGGAGTTCAGCGTCGTCCTCAAGGACATAGGCGCTAACAAGATTAACGTTATCCGTGCCGTCAGGGAGATGACGACGCTTGGCTTGAAAGAAGCCAAGGACTTCGTCGAGAGCGCTCCGCAGACGGTAAAAGAGGGAGTTACCAAGGACGAAGCCGCCACGATGAAGCAGAAGCTGGAAGCGGCTGGGGCTACCGCTGAAGTTAAATAAAGCTGGAGGTTCTTATGACTTCTGGCGAATATCTAATACCTATCGGTATAGGTGGTTTTTTTGCCATCGTGGGCGTCATCTTGTTTTTTTTGGGCCGGGGAGAGGAGCATAGATACTACGATTCCCTGGCCCAGCGCCCCGACGCCAGGGAGTTTCTGGAACGATGGCCGGAGCGCCCCCGGGTGGGGACACTGAAAATAGGCGGCTGGATAGCCCTGGCGGTGGGTGGGCTGCTGATGATTATGGGCGGCGTCTTCTGGCTCTGGGGCTAGAGAGCCCGTGTTAACAAGATTGCTTCTTCCTCCAGTATCGGAGTTATTTACCTCGACATACGGGATATACCCTATGTTGACGGGTGTTTTTAATGATGAATGTAGTTAATTCTCAAAACGGCGGAAAAAGTTACCGGTTGTATGTGCTCACCCTGGCGGCGTTTACCTTCACCTTTACCGTCGCCATGCAACAGATTTGCATGTCCGTCCTCTTCAAGGAGATAGCCGAGGACCTGGGCATGAGCCTGGTGGAGGTGGGCATAATCTGGGGCATACCAGCCTTTGCCGGTTTGCTTGTTGTCTTCTTCGCCGGCTTGCTCACCGACCGTTTTGGCGCCATTCGCGTCATGGGTATTGCCTGTATCCTGTCCGGAGTCCTCGGCGCCCTCAGGGGCACCACCGATAGCTTTATCAGCCTGGCCTTAGTCACCTTCCTCTTTGGGCTTTCCATGTGGATTATACCCGGCAGCGTCTTTAAGACCACCGCCACCTGGTTTTCGGGGAGAAAACTGGTTGTCGCCAACGGCGTGGTATCGGCGGGCATGGGGCTGGGCTTTACCGTTGGCGCCCTGATCAGCGCCACCACGTTGTCCCCCATGCTGGGCAGCTGGCGGGGCGTTGTGTTCCTCTACGGCGGTATATCGGTCGCCATAGGCTTGCTCTGGTTGCTCACCGTGAAGGAGCATAGCCAGGTGCACCTGGGGGCGGCGCCGAGCCGGGTGCCGCTGCGCCAGTCAATTGCGCGCGTCTTTCCGCTTAAATCTATCTGGCTGCTCGGTTTGACTATGCTGGGCTTTTCGGGTTGTGTTCAGGGAGTAATTGGCTACCTGCCCACCTACCTGCGCGATATCGGTTGGACGGTAGCCAGCGCCGACGGCGCCCTGACTACCTTTAGCGCCCTGAGCACGCTGGGGGTTATCCCGATGGCTTTATTGTCGGCCAAGATTGGCCTGCGAAAAGCCGTCGCCTTCCCGGTGCTGATAGTCACCATTGTCGGCGTCGCTCTGCTGCCGGTGGTTGGTGTCGGTATGGTATGGGTGATAATGATAATAATGGGCGTTGCCCGTGATGGCTTTATGGCCGTGGCCCTGACCATAAGCACCGAGACGGAGGGGGTGGGGGTTGTCTATGCCGCTACGGCTATGGGGCTGACGCAGACCCTTATGAACGTGGGTGGCCTTAGCTCTCCCGTCCTAGGCAACAGCCTGGCCGACCCGGCCAACCCCGCCGCACCGTATCCCTTCTTCCTCTGGGCAGCTTTCGGGCTAGTGGCATTAATCGCCTTCTGTTTCGTCAAGGAAACGGGGTGGCGGAATAAACCTCAGCTATGAAATGGTGAGCTTGGCTAAATTAGCCTATCTCCCGTACTTTAGCTTGGCGTAGATGAGGGCAGAGCCGAGAAAGACGGAAATCGAACTCCACAGCATTACCGAGGTTAGCTGGAGAAGAATGCCGTAGGTAAGCCAGCAACCAACCCCGACTATGAAAGAAAAACTCCAGAGCAGGCTTATCTCACGGGCGCTTTTGAGCTTGAAGACACGAATGACCTGGGGCAGAAAACCAATGGTGCCGATGGCACCGCCGATAAGTCCTATCCATTCCGCAGCTAGCAAGTTCGATGCCTCCTTCTTCGTATATCCTTTGATTATACTAAGCTTCTGGGCCGATACTGGATAGCCTCGGCGATGTGGTGTGCCTTGATGATATCGATTTCTTCCAGGTCGGCGAGGGTACGGCCTATCTTGAGGATGCGGTGGAAGGCGCGAGCGGAGAGGTAAAGCTGCTTCATAGCCGCTTTGAGCAGGCTCTGGGCCGATTCCTCCGTTTGACAGTGTTCCCTAACCTCGGTGGGCGTCATCTCGGCGTTGCAGGCTAAACCCGTCCCCTTAAAGCGCTGGCGCTGGGTTAGGCGCGCCGCCTTGACCCTGGCTTGAACCTTCCCCGATTCTTCCCCCAGATTGTCGTCAGCCAGCTTTTCGTAGTCGATGTGGGGTACCTCGACAAAGATGTCAACGCGGTCGATAAAGGGCCCGCTCATTCGCTTCTGGTAGCGGGCGACCAGGCTCGGCGAGCAGGTGCACTGCTTGAACGGGTCGCCGTAGTAGCCGCAGGGGCAGGGGTTCA
>CAZPLG010000043.1:0-8760 GCA_964587415.1 uncultured Dehalococcoidales bacterium
ACTTCTTTGCCGTCTTCATCTTCATCGGTGCCGCCTGGGGTATTATCCGGCGCTATATCATCCGGCCCGAGCGGCTCAAGGGGGAACAGACCACCGAGGCCATGATTATCCTCCTCTCCGTGCTCGTCCACCCGGTGACCTACGTATTCGAAATAGCTACCAAGATTTCGCTGGGACTGGCGCCGGCGGGGCTGGGGCATACTTTACTGCCCCCGGTGAGCGCCTGGGTCAGTAACCTGTTCACCGCCGGTGCCGGCACCGAGGGCTGGTACCTCGGCTTCCTCTGGGCGCACTGGCTGACGGTGGTCTTCGTCCTGGCCATCATCCCTTACACCCGCTACCTGCACATCATCGCCTCCATATTCAACGGCATCCTGCGCAAACGGCCGCGCAGCGCCCTGCAGCCCATCGACCTGGAGAAGGCGGAGACCCTGGGCACGGCTACCATCGACCACCTTACCTGGAAACAGAACCTGGACCTTTACTCCTGTGTGGTCTGCGGTAACTGCCAGGAGCTTTGTCCGGCCAACCTAAGCGGCAAACAACTCAACCCCAAGAAGGTTATCCAAGACTTAAAGAATCACCTGCTCCAGGTAGGTCCCGAGCTGGTGAAGGCTAAAGCCAAAGGCGAACCAGCTCCGGCTAATCCCAACTTGCCTCTGGCCGAAAACGTCATCAAGCTCGATGAAATCTGGGCGTGCACTACCTGCGGCGCCTGTGACGAAGTATGCCCGGTGTGGGTGGACCACATTGATAAAATAGTGGACCTGAGGCGAAACCTGGTCATGGAGCAGGCTTCCATGCCGGAAACGGCCGAAGGCGCTTTGAGGAGCATCGAAGACAGAGGCCACCCCTGGCGGGGAACGACTCTTTCGAGGACGGACTGGGCGGAGGGGCTGGAGCTTAAAGTTCTGGCCGATGACAGCGATGTTGACATCCTGTTCTGGGTGGGCTGCACCGGCGCCCTGGAGGAAAGGAGCACCAAGATATCTCAGTCGGTGGCCAAGCTGCTCAAAGCCGCCGGCGTCAACTTCGGCATCCTGGGCACGGAGGAAAGCTGCTGCGGCGAGCCGGCCCGCCGCCTGGGCAACGAATATCTATTCCAGATGCAGGCGGAGAAGAACATCGAAATACTAAAGAACTACGGGGTCAAGCGCATCGTCACCGCCTGCCCCCACGGCTATAACATCCTCAAGAACGAGTACCCCCAGTTCGGTGGCAACTATGAGGTTATCCACCACACCGAGTTCATCGCCCAGCTCATCAAAGAGGGCAAGCTCAAGATTAATAAGGGCTTAAACGAGATAGTCACCTACCACGACGCCTGCTACCTGGGGAGATACAACGATATTTACGAGCCGCCGCGGCAGCTCATCAAAGCCGTCCCCGGCATTAAGCTTAAGGAGATGGAGAGGAACAAGCGGCGGGCGTTCTGCTGTGGCGGCGGCGGGGGGCACATGTGGCTTGAGGAACAGGAGGGCCGCCGCATCAACGAGATGCGCACCGAGCAGGCGCTGGAGACGGGAGCGCAAAAGGTTATTACCGTTTGTCCCTTCTGCCTGCAGATGTTCGACGACGGCATCAAGACCAAGGAAGCCGAGGAGAAATTCAAGGTTATGGACATCGCCGAGCTATTGGCGGCGCAGATAGAGGAGTAGTATGGCAGAAAGCTATCAGGTCAGCATCAAGGTAATCAGCCAGAAGGGTCACTGTGAGGCGGGGCATAAGGTGGGCGACGAGTGGCTGGTCGGCGACAAGATGCCCCAGGGCATGTGCCTCTTCGCCTTCGCCTCCCTTTTCCCCTTAATGACGCCGCTGATGTTCGGCGGCGCCTTCCCCTGGGAAAAGGACCCCGACCGAACCACGGTGGCTTGCCCCGACCCCGATAACCCGGTGGTCTTTGAGCTGCGCCGCGTCCGCGGCTAGGGCTCGCCGTACCTTTCGCGCAGTTCTCGACGCAGGATTTTGCCCGTGCTGGTCTTGGGCAGTTCGCCGCTGACAAAGACTATTGAGGTCGGGCGCTTAAACCCGGCCAGGTAGGGACGGGTGAAGTCAATAATCTCGGCTTCGCTGGCGCTTTCTCCTTTTTTGAGCCTGACGACAGCCCTGACCTGCTGCCCCCACTCCTCGTCCTTGACCCCGATTACGGCCGCCTCCTCGATCCTGGGGTGAGTGGAAAGGACGCTCTCCACCTCGTCGGGCCCGATATTCTCACCGCCGCGGACGATGACGTCGTCGGCGCGCCCGCTTAAGTAGATATAGCCCTCTTCGTCTTTGTAGCCCATGTCACCGGTGCGGTACCATCCGTCGGCGGTAAAGGCTTGCCTGGTCTTTTCCTCGTCCTTCCAGTAGCCTTTCATTATACGGGCTCCGCGGACGACAATCTCCCCGGCTTTGCCGGCGGCCAGTTCCCGCCCTTTTTTGTCCCTGACCTGAATCTCGACATCAGCCATGGGCAGACCGATGGAACTGGCCAGCCGCTTCAGCTTCTTTTCTTTTTCCGCTTCGGATTCCTGGCCGGTGATTATCTGGTCTTCGGCTCTTAGCGCGGCTATGGTGGAAGAAGTCTCGGTGCCGCCGAAGGCGTTTATCAGCGCCCGCCCCGGGAAGCGCTCGATGGTCTTCTTGAGCACCTCGTAGGGGCAGGAGGCGGCGCCGTAGGTCACCACCTTTACGCTGGAGAGGTCGTATTTATCGAAGTCGGGGTACTCGACAATTCTTTTGAGCATGGTCGGCACCACCATCACCCGCGTGGCTTTCTCCCGCTGCACCGTCTCGAACCACTCCTTCTCGTCGAACTGCCGCATCAGGGCGATAGTCCGCCCGCCATAGATGCTGGCCATCAGAGCCTGCATCCCGGCCACGTGGTAGAGGGGCATAACCAGAACGTTGGTCTCGGCGGGCGCTTCCATATCGGGCGGGTCGACGTTGCTCAGCACGTAGGTGCTGTAGGAATTATGGTCCTGAGGAACCCCCTTGGGAAAGCCGGTGGTGCCGGCGGTGAAGATGAGCATAACAATATCCTCGTCCTTCACCTCGGCGAAGGTTTTTTCCTCAGGCGAGCCGGATTCGAGCAGCTCGTCGTAGTTTTGCATTCTTTCTCGCTCGCCGCCGAGAATAACGAAGTGCTCTACCGAGGATAGCTGGAGTTGAACGCTACGCACCATTTCGACATAGCGGCTGCCGACGAAGAGGACTTTGGGCTCGGCTTTTTTCACCAGATAGGTCAGCTCGTCCTGCCTTATCCTGAAGTTCAGGGGGACAAAGATAGCGCCTAACCTGGCTGTAGCCAAACAAGCCTCTACATATTCATTGCAGTTGACCTCGATGATAGCCGCCCGGTCGCCCTTCTTTAAGCCCAGACGGCTCAGGGCGTCGGCCAGGCGGTTGACCCTGGTTTTTAGCTCGGCGTAGCTGTAGCGCTTCCCCTCGAAGGCAATGGCGGTCCTCTCCGGGACCAGCAGGGCGGACAGGTCGAGAAATTCGCTTATTATCATTTCATTTCCCCTCCGGCATTTTCCCTCCGCTTCAGCCGGCTATCTTCTCCTTCACCCTCTCCACTATTTTGGACATGGCTTCCCCCGCCTTGGCCCTGATTAAAACAGCCGCCTGGGCATCCAGGGGGGTATCGCTCAGGTTAACGATAATTAATTTGGCGCCACCCCGCACCGCGTAGAGCGGCATATAGGCGGCGGGGTAGACAACTAAGGTCGAGCCGACCACGATAAAGAGGTCGCAGGCGGACGAGCGCTGAGAAGCTTCCTGCAAAACTTCCTGAGGCAAAGCTTCGCCGAAGAGGACGGCGTCGGGCTTGAGCATCCCCTGGCACTGCTCGCAGTCGGGGATTTCCTCGCCCCCCTCCAGCCGGGCTTTAATATGCTCGAAGGGATAGCGCTGCCCGCAGTTTAAGCACACCGCCCACTGCACATTACCGTGCAGCTCGAATACCTTTTCCGCGGGCACCCCCGCCTTATGGTGCAGGTTATCCACGTTCTGGGTGATGACACAGTCCAGCTTACCTAAGCCATCCAGCTCGGCGATGGCGTAGTGGGCGGGGTTGGGCTCGGCATCTGTAGTCAGGTGCCCCTCCCCCAGCATCCGCCACTGTTTACGCCGGGCTTCGGGGTCGGCGACGAATTTCTGGTAGGTAAAGTCCTCGGGGTCGAAGCGGCTCCAGATACCGCCGGGGCTGCGGAAATCGGGAATGCCCGACTCGGTGCTGATGCCGGCCCCGGTGAAGACCACCAATTTCCTGGCGGCAGCAATAAGCTCCGCCGCCTCCCGGGCAAGCGCCTCCAGATTCTGTTCGGCCAAAAAATTGCTCCTATCCTAACGAGCCCGCCAGCCGGGCTTCGAGCTCCAGTCCCTGACTCAGGCTCAGGTCGAGCCCCCGGGTTATAGCCTGCTTGGCGCAGGCCACGGCCAGGGGATTAAAGCCGGCGATTTTTGCCGCCAGCCTCTCGGCTTCAGGCATCAGCTCTTTCTTGGGCAGCACTTTGCTCACCAATTTCAGCCGCCGCGCCTCCTCGGCCTTAACCCACCGCCCCGAGAGCAATATCTCCAGGGCTTTAGCCCCGCCGATGACCCTGGGTAGCGTCTGGCTCCCCCCCGCGGCGGGTATTATACCCAGCCCCGGCTCGGGCAGCCCGAACTGGACATCTTCCGAAGCTAAGCGTATGTCGCAGCAGAGGGCTATCTCCACCCCCGAACCGAGGACGTAGCCGTGCAGGGCGGCGATGAACGGCTTATTTATGCTCAGGAAAAGCCCCCAGATGTCCCGCTCCCAGCGCGCCCGGCGGGCGATGACGGGAGAGGGGGCGGTAAGGAACTCAGAGAGGTCGGCGCCGGCGCAGAAAGCGCGGTCCCCGGCTCCCCGGAAAAGGGCGACTCTGACATCGGCGTCGTCCCTGATGGCGCCCAGCACCTCGTAAAGCTCGTCCCTCATCTTGATGTTATAGACGTTCAGGGCCTGGGGTCGGTTAAGGGTAACATAAGCCAGCCCGTTTTTCTTTTCGTAGATTATGGTCTCGAAATCGCTCATCTGTTTTTGAACTTGGGCGGTTTTTTCTTTAGGAAAGCGGTGATGCCCTCGGTGCGGTCGGCGGTGGTGTGGAGCAGGAAGTAGAGGTCGCCCTCCAGGCGCAGCCCCTGCTCTAAGGTCAAATCCAGCCCCTTGTTCACCGCCTCCTTGATAAAGCGCAGCGCAATCGGCCCCTTTTCGGCGATGCTCTCGGCCAGGGCTCTGGCTTCATCCGCCAGCTTAGCACCCCCCACCACCCGGTTTACCAGCCCGATTTCAAGGGCTTCTTGAGCGGTGATGGTTTCCGCAGTTAATATTAGCTCCAGCGCCTTACCCCTCCCCACCAGCCGCGCCAGCCGCTGCGTGCCGCCGTCGGCGGGAATAAGCCCCTGGGCCAGTTGGGGAAAGCCGAACTTCGCCTTATCTGAAGTCAGCCTGATGTCACCGCTAAGGGCTAGCTCCAATCCCTGCCCTAAAGCGTCGCCGTTGATGGCGGCGATAACCGGCTTTTCGATGGCGGCGACGGCAGAAGCAACACCGTAGACCTCCCTTTTTCCCTCACCACCCCCACAAAAGGTGTCGCCGGCCCCGCTGAGGACAACGACGTAGATTTCGTCTTCCTGGTTTGCCCGGTGGCAGGCGTCCTCCAGCTCCTGAGCTAATTCAAGGTTGAGGCGGTTAGCGGCTTCGGGACGGTTGAGGGTGAGGTAAGCCACGTGGTCTTTCCCGGCGTAGATAACTGTGGAATAGGGCATGCTTTTCTCCGCCTCCATCTTAACCAACCCTCAACCCTTCGTCAAGATGGGGCACCACAAATCCCCACCCCGATTTCATCTACTCCCACCCACCGCTCCAGGCTGTTCTTCCCACACCAACTCACCCAGAAACGTCTCTCAAAAGGGGGCTGCGCCCCCTCTTGGACTCCCCCCAACATGTGAGAAAATCCCCCCACAGCCCCCTTTATTACAGGGGCAAATGTGGTGGGTTGAAATAGTGGCTTACCGGGGTTACCCCCAATTTTGGGTGGTTTTGGGGTGGGACGAAAAACCTGGGGTGGCACTAAACCGACAAAGCTCTTTAAGGCAGCACTCGGCGCAGAGCGGTTGGCGGCGGCAGACATTCTTGCCCAGGCAGACGAGCAGGGCGTGGTATTCGTTGAACAATTTTGCATCACCAAGCAAATTTTTCGTAAAAAGCGCCTGGTAGGCAGCGTAGCTATCTTTCTCCGGGGCCAAGCCCAGGCGGCTGACAATACGCCGCGTGTAGGCGTCGATGACGAAAATAGGCTTACCCGCGGCGTAGAGAATTATGGAATCAGCCGTCTCCTGCCCGACACCGTGCACGGCGAGCAGCTGCTGGCGCAGCGCGCGCGTATCGAGGGCAAATAATCTATCGAGGTCGTCGTCATAGTGATTGCCCAGCCAGAGGGCGAAGGCTTTGAGCTTTAACGCCTTGGCGTTGTAGTAACCACAGGGATAGACCAGCTCGGCAACTTCGGCGCGGGGGAGCTTACGCAACGCCCGCGGCGATAATGCCCCCACCCCCCTCAAATTCTCTATCGCCTTCTCTACGTTGCCCCAGGCGGCGGACTGGGTGAGTATAGCACCGACGATGACCTCGAAGGGCTCGTCGGCGGGCCACCAGTGCTGGGGGCCGAAGCGGGCCAGCAGCCTCTGGTAGATATCGGCTAGCGCCTGTCTCAGTGTCGGGGCATCCATTTGGGTACCTTGGCGTCGGTGGCCGAATCGTAGCCGGGAATATAGGGCTTGATATCGATTACGGGGGTGCCGTCGATGGCGTCGAGCCCCTTAACCTTGAGGATATTGCCCCGCCGCCCCAAGAGCTCGACGGTGGCCTGCCCCACCGGATTGGGGCGGCTGGGGGAGCGGGTGGCGAAACGCCCGGTAAGCGGCAAATCCTGGTTGCCCATGGGGTGGACCTTTAGCGGCAGCTGGCGCCCCTTGGTGAGCTGGTGCATCCAATAGAGCACGATGATGTGGGAGAACTCGTCCAGCCCGTCCAGGGCTTCCGTCAGCTCGCTGTTGATGGTGATTTCGGAGACGACCTCTCTCCAGCCGTGCCTTATCGGCTGCTTGATACCGTTGCTGACGACGCCGATGGCTTTTAAGCTCATTGCCGGCGGTTCGTTAGGCATTAGTTTGTCCTGTTGCCAATAAAAAGAGGCTGCCTCTCGGCAGCCTCAACCTCTCGAACTATGGCTTCACCAGGGGGGTAAGGGTTAACAGCTTCTTGGCAACCTGGGGGTAGCGGGCGATAAAGAGCAGTTCGTCTTCGACCAGGGGCTTATGCGCTAGCACGTTGGCGTATCTCACCAGCTCCAGCACCTCGTTAGCCTCTTCCTTGCTGGCAAACGCTACATCCGTAATCTTCCCCATGACATGGCTGAAGCCGGATATGCCGCTGTACTCCCCGGCCGTAATCTCCCGGCCCGTGTCCACCTTGATGGGGTCGCCCCGCCCCAGCTCCTCAAAGCCGTAGAGCTCGTAGTTTTCCGGGTCCTTGAGAACGCCGTCGGCGTGTATGCCCGACTCGTGGGCAAAGGCGTTGGCGCCGACACCGGGCTGGTTGATGGGAATGGGCACGCCGAAGGCGTACTCGGCAAATTTGGCTATCTTCCAGGCCTTGGACAACTTTATTTTATTGCCGAACTGATACCTTTCGGCGAATTCCTTGGACTTGGTCACCGCCAGAATGACGGTCACCAGGTCGGCGTTGCCCGCCCTCTCCCCGATGCCGTTGATGGTGGTGTTGATATAGGCGTCCTGCCCGCCGTCTATCGTCCCCTTAGCCCCGGCCAGGGAGTTTGCCACCGCCATTCCCAGGTCGCCGTGGCAATGCTGCTCGATGGGCAGCCCCACCCTTTCCGCTAAGGCCTTGTTGGTCTTATAGATGGTGAAGGGGTTATCGTAGCCCAGGGTATCGCAATACCTCAGGCGGGTCGCCTTATGCTCCTTAGCCGCCAGCCCGAACTCAACCAGGTAATCCAGGTCGGTTCTTGAGGCGTCCTCGGCGTTAACGCCGATGCTCTCGGCGCCTCTGGCCCAGGCGGCATCAACCGCCGCCGTCATGTCATTGATAACGCCTTGCTTGGTCTTCCTGCCCTGGAACTTACCCTCAATCATCTGGTCGGAGGTGGATATGGAAAGGTTCAGGTGTTTTATACCGGGCACCCTCTCGAAAGTCAGCTCCACATCGTCGACGATGGCTCTTATCCACCCCTCCAGGCGAATAGGCTTGAGCACCCCCATCTCGGCCAGCTCCAGATTGGCTTTCAGATAGCGGGACTCGTGCTTGGTGGTGGGGAAGCCGAACTCGGACTGAAAAACCCCAATCTCATTGAGGTAGATATTGGTCATCGTCTTTTCCAGCTTGGAAAGACCAAGCTTGGCGGTCTGTACGCCGTCACGGTTAGTTACATCAAGTAAGTAAATTTTAGGCATAATTCCTCCTTTGGGGACTATCATTTTAACATAAATCAGCTACAATTAGCAAGAATTTCGGCCCTTTCGGCGAGGGCAGGAGGGCCTATTTTATGTTACAATGTCCTTAATAACCGGAGGCTAAACGATGGGTTCTCTGCGCAGACTGCTATTCGCCTTATACGCCTTCATCATCATCGTAGCCATCGGTGTCATCGGCTACATGGTTATCGAGGGCTGGACGTTCCTCGACTCCATCTATATGACCATCACCACCATCACCACGGTGGGCTTTAGAGA
>CAZPLG010000043.1:8860-9989 GCA_964587415.1 uncultured Dehalococcoidales bacterium
CACTTTATCCTCTGCGGCTACGGGCGAGTGGGGGAGGCGATAGCGCTGACCTTCAGCGAAGAGGGAACCCCCTTCGTCGTCATCAGCAATAACGAGGAGCACGTGGCCAGGGCGGAGAAGGAGGGCTACCTCGCTATACTGGGCGACGCCACCGACGACGATGTGCTCGAGGAAGCCGGCATCAAGCGGGCTTACGGGCTGGTGTCGGCGGTGGGCAGCGATACCGATAACACCTTCATCACCCTCTCCGCCCGCGAAGCGCGCCCCGACCTTTTCATCGAGGCCCGCAGTTCCAGCCCCACCGCCGATAGCAAGCTGCGCCGGGCCGGCGCCGACCGCATCATATCCCCCCACGTCATCGGCGGCCGCCGCATGGCCATGCTGGCCTTGCGCCCGGCGGTGGTCGAATTTATTGACACCGTCACCTCCGGCCGCGGCCGCGAGTTACACCTGGAAACGGTGGACGTCATCAGCGGCTCCTTCCTCATCGGCCAGACCCTGGGGCAGGCTAAAGGACGGGCCGGCATCACCGTCCTGGCCACGAGGAAGCAAGACGGCACGCTTCTCCCCAACCCGCCGGACGAAGGCATCATCGAGGAAGGGGACAGGCTCATCGTCATCGGCACCAGGAAGCGCCTGGCGGCTCTGGAAAAAATCCTTACCGGGAAGAAAAGAGGCAAAAAATGAAAGTCGGCATTATTAACGTCACCGGATATACTGGCGTCGAGCTGGCCCGACTGCTTTATCAGCACCCCAAGGTAGAGCTGACTTCGGTTACGGGCCGAAGCACGGCGGGGCAAAAGCTGGCTGAGGTCTTCCCCCACCTGGCCGATATCGACCTGACCATCGAGGCCGAGCTGGGCAAGGTGGAACTGGCTTTCTCGGCCATGCCCCACAAGGAGAGCGCCAAGGAGATCATCCCCCTGATAAAACAGGGCGTCAAGGTGGTCGATATCAGCGCCGATTTCAGATTAAAAGACCCCACCCTCTACGAGCAATGGTACGGCTTCAAACACCCCTCCCCCCAGTTGCTTAAAGAAGCCGTCTACGGGCTGCCCGAGCTGCACCGCGCCCAGCTGGCTTCGGCCAAGCTGGTGGCTAACCCCGGCTGCTACCCCACCAGCGCTAT
>CAZPLG010000044.1:0-9631 GCA_964587415.1 uncultured Dehalococcoidales bacterium
ATAAAGCTGCACATCGCCCACCTCAACCACCAGCTGCGGGGCGCTGATTCCAACGCCGACGCCGAATATGTCGCCGATTTAGCCCATAAGCTCAAGATTCCGTCTACCATCGAGAAACGGGATGTGAAGGGCTACCAAAAAGAACAGCGCCTGTCGCTGGAAGAAGCCGCCCGCGAGGTGAGATACCGCTTCCTGGCTGAGGTAGCCGGAGCCATCGGCGCGGGACGGGTGGCGGTGGGGCACACCAAAGACGACCACATAGAGACGATATTGATGCACCTCGTCCGGGGCAGCGGCACGCGGGGGCTGCGGGGACTGCAGCCGGTCACTTTATGGCAATCAGGCAGCCTGACCATCATCAGACCCCTGCTGGAGTTAAGCCACCAAGAGACGGAGGACTATTGCCGCCAGCACAATCTTACGCCCCGTCTGGATGCTTCCAACCTTTCCCTGTCGCCGTTGAGAAACCGGGTGCGACAGCAGCTTATGCCCCTGCTCGAAAGCTATAACCCCGCCGTCGCCGAAGCCCTGCTCCGCACCGGGCGCATCGCCGACGACGACATTACCTTCCTCGACGAGCAGGTCGCCCATCTGTGGGACAATGTTATCCGGCAGGAAGGAAAAAGCCTTATCCTGGACAGGGCGGCTTTCGAGTCGTTAGCCCCCGCCCTGAAGCGCTACCTGCTCCGCGCCGCCGTGGAAAAACTGCTGGGCAGCGCCAAGGACGTCGAGATGCGCCACATCGAAGAGATGATGTCGCTGACAAACAAAACGGCGGGGAAAAGGCTCAACCTGCCCGGGGGCTTGACCTTCGCCATAGAATACGACCGCTATCTTTTGACCCCGGACTTGAGCGCCCTATCCCCCCTCCCCCCAATAAAAGGCGAGTTTCAAATCAATATTCCCGGCGAGACGCGGCTCCCCGGCTGGCGGGTGGAGGCAGCTATTGTGAAGCGGGAAGAGATGGGCGATGAAGACGACCTCACCGCCTATTTCGACCTGGGCAAGAGCGGCGACAAGCTGACGGTTCGAGCGCGCAAGAGAGGAGACAGGTTTCAACCGCTGGGCTTAGCCCGGCCCAAGAAGCTGGGCGAGTTTATGATCGACGCCAAAATCCCGCAGGCATGGCGCGGGCGCATCCCCCTTGTCTGCTCGGGTGAACAAATCCTGTGGGTAGTCGGCTGGCGCCTGGACGAACGGGCCAAGGTCGGCCAGGATACTAAGCGGGTTCTGCGTCTGAGGTTTGAGGCGGACTAACCACAGTTAGAGTCGGTTCCGCCGTTTTCCGCCACCGCAGCCAGAGAACGAAAGCGACCACCAGCGCGGTCACGACGGCAACATAGACCTCCACGCCAACCGTACCGAAAACCCCGAACGAGAGCAAAACGACACCGTAGTTCAACAGGGCGTGCAGACCGGAGGCGATAAGGTAAAACTGCCAGCCCCACCCCTTAGCCAGCCCGTAGCCGGCCAGGGCACTGGCGGCGATGTGAAAGCCGACGGCAAAGAGCCTCTCCCAGAATACAGCCAGCGCCAACACCCCACCAACCTGTACTGCTGACCAGCTCCAGCCGGAGGCAAAGACGGTATTGTGTATCCACAACGCCTCAAAGACGCCGAAGCCTAAGCCGGCCACCGCCCCGATTATCAGCCCCACCCTGGGGGTGATGTTTCTGCCTTTACGCCACCAGTAGAATACCATCGGCACCATCTTCGCCCCCTCCTGGACCAGCCCGGTGAGGAGTATGGTCGGTATCCCCGCTAATAGCAGCCAGTCCAGGATAACCTGCTGGCTGAAGGAATTGTTTATTATATCGCCGGTCCACCACTGCAGGGGGATTTGAACAAAGGTAACGGCCAGCAGGGTAAGAAAAGCGCTAACGGCCAGAATCGCCCAGGCCCACGGCTTGCGCAGTATCGGCGTCCAGTAGGCAGCAAACCAGGCGGCGCCGAAGGCAAAGGCCAGACCGACACCCAGTAGCAAAAGGTTCCAGGTAAGACCGGGAGCATAGAACCAGGCCTTAAAGAAGTCGAGCATATATTCCAGCATAAATCTTCTCCCTGCTTTACATTATGCGCTTGAGCCGGGGGTTGGGGGTAATGCCGGGAATGCGGCCCCGCTTGGCTATGGGCTTGCCCTCTATCTCGTGGAGGTCGGCGGTAAAGTCGATGGGCTTGGCCCCGCTGATATAGCTGCCGACGCCGAAGGCATCGACCGGCGCCCCGGCCTCGATAAACTGCCTGATGCGTTCCAGATTAATACCACCGCTGGCGAAAACCTTGACCTTATTGAAGCCAGCCATATCCAGCTTGGCTCTGACCTCCTTGACCAGCTCAGGGGTAACCCTACCCCGCTCTGGCGGGGTATCGAGGCGCACGCTGGTGAGCTTCTCGCCCATTGCCTGCGCCACCCGCACCGATTCCTCCACCTCGTCTTTAAAGGTATCGACCAGGGCGACGCGGGGGACTTCCGCCGGCATATGTTTATCGAAGGCTTTGGTAGCTTCAACCGTATCCCCGATAACCAGAATCAGGGCGTGGGGTATCGTCCCCGAAGGCTCGACGCCGGCCAGCTTGGCTCCGGCGATGCTGGAGCAGCCCGTGCAACCGCCGACAATAGCGGCGTAGTCCATTATTCCCGCCACAGTAGGATAGACATGGCGGGCGCCGAAGCTGACCACGGGTATTCCTTGGGCAGCTTCCACACACTCGCGGGCGGCCGTCGCCCAGCCGCTGCAGTGAGCCAGGATGCCGTCGATGGCCGTCTCGTAAAGCCCGTAGCTCTGGTAGGGGGCGGTGATGCGCAGCACCACCTCACGCTCTTTCATGGTGTCACCCTCAGCCAGAGCCCACACCTCGCACTTGTCCTTAGGCAGAACCCGGCTCAAGAGCGCCTTGACCTCTTCCATACCGCATAATACCCCCGCCCTGCCGGCGAAGAACTCCATGGTCGCCACCGGGTTAATCCCCTCTTTACGCAGTATCTCCACGGTGCGGGCGAAATAGATATCGGCCGTCTCACCGGAGAGGATGTCGGCCTGGGGCTCGAACTTAGCCGGCTTGGCCCGGCTGGTCACTATGTTGGTCAGTTTAGCCCCCAGCGTGTTTTCGATATAGTCCAGGGCGAACCGGTGCGACTTCTCGTCGAAGGAGGCAACGCCGTCCACCGGCACCTCCACCTCGTAGCCACGGATTCTGGCGTCAGCCACCGCGTACAAAACGCAGATGTGGGTGCAGACACCGCAGACAATCACCTTCTCCGGTTTCAGTTTTTTCAGCTTCTCCTCGAGCGTGGTGCCGAAAAACGAGCTGTAGGTCTTTTTGGGTATTACCTCACCCTTATATTTGGCCAGCTCGGGGATAACCTCGGCTTCGGCCGTGCCCTCGATGGCGTGGGGGGGGAACATGCTGAACTCGGGGTCATCGGGGGCGTGATGGTCGCAAAGAAAGAACACGGTGGAGCCTTTGGCAAGCTCCTGCTCCAGCAGGCGTTGAATACCGGGGATTATGCGACGGGCACTCTCCCCGCAATACAGAGGATAACCCTCTTCCAGGAATCCCCTGAGCATATCGGAAACCAGAACTACGTTAGCCATAGCCTTCCTCCCGGATTAGCGCCTAATGCCTGAAGTGCCTGACGCCGGTAAATACCATCGCCATACCGTGGGCATCAGCCGCCTTAATCGAATCTTCGTCCCTTATCGAGCCGCCGGGCTGGATAATGGCGGTGACCCCGGCCTTGGCTGCCGCCTCGACCACATCGGGGAAGGGGAACATGGCATCCGAAGCCAGGACACTGCCCTTAACCTTGTCTCCCGCCTTTTCTATCGCTATCTGGGCACTGATAATGCGGCTGGGCTGTCCAGCGCCCATGCCCAAAAGCGTCTTATCCTTAGCCAGTCCGATGGCGTTGGACTTTATGTGCTTGACCGCCCTCCAGGCAAAGAGCAGGTCTCTTATTTCGTCGGCCGTCGGCTTGCGTTTGGTCACCGCCTTCAGCTCGACCTTTGCCTCGGGCAGGGAATCGGAGTCCTGCACCAGGAAACCGCCCTTCACGCGGCGGAAGTCGAGATAACCCGGCAGCGCCTTGCCATAGCCGGGCGGCACTTTAGCCAACAGGATGCGCAGGTCCTTTTTGGTCTGCAGCAGTTTAAGCGCCTCGGGCTCATACTCAGGGGCGATAACTATCTCGTAGAAGACGGGTTTTATCTCCTGAGCCGTGGCCAGCGTAATCTTGCGGTTGGAAGCCACGATGCCGCCGAAGGCAGCCACCGAATCGCCGCTAAAGGCGCGCCGGTAGGCCTCGGCGATATCGTCATAGCTGGCCAGCCCGCAGGGGTTGGTGTGCTTAATAACGGCCACCGTGGGCGCGGCGAAGTCGGTCACCGCCCCCCAGGCGGCGTCGGCATCCAGGATATTGTTAAAGGAGAGCGCCTTGCCCCCCAGCTGCTCGGCCCAGGTGATGCCGGTCTCGGCTGCCTCCCCCACCACCGGCTCGGCATAGAAGGCGGCCTGCTGATGAGGATTCTCGCCGTAGCGAAGCTCGTAGCGTTTCTTGAGGGCAACGGTCATATCCTCGGGGAAGCCCTCCGTATCCCGCCTTAGATATTGTGAGATGGCGGTATCATAGACCGCCACGTGCTGAAAAGCCTTCTGCGCCAGCCGCTTGCGCTCATCTATATCCACCTCACCCTGCTCCAGCTTTTCCAGGACAGGCCCGTAGTCGGCGGGGTCAACGATAACGATGACGCTGGGGAAGTTCTTGGCGGAGGCCCTAATCATGGTCGGCCCGCCGATGTCGATGTTCTCCAGCGCTTCGTCAATGGTGACCCCCTTTTTAGAGACCGTCTGGACGAAGGGGTAGAGGTTAACCGCCACCAGGTTGATTTCGCCGATGCCGTGCTTTTTTAGCTCTTCCATATGGGCGGCTATCTTGCGGTTGGCCAGGATGCCGCCGTGGACCATGGGGTGCAGTGTCTTTACCCTGCCGTCCAAAATCTCGGGAAAGCCCGTTATCTCGGAGACGCCCTTAACCGGCACCTTGGCTGCCGCCAGCGCCTTTTTAGTGCCGCCGGTGGAGAAAATCTCAAAGCCGAGCTGGCTCAGTTTTTGGGCGAATTCGGTTACCCCTGTTTTGTCGGAAACGCTGATTATAGCTCGCATAAATTCCTCCAATTACTAAAATTATTCCGTGGTCGGTGCTGTTCCAAACATGTACCTTGTAATATTGGCTACCTTTCCCGTGTCGGGGTTGATAGCCACTCGAATCTCCTCCTGGGGAGGCTCGCCGAAGTCGATGACTACCTGTGAATAGAACTGGAACGATTCCGAGGCGTCCTCCGGAAGCCCGTTCTCGACAGTATCGTAGCCCATCTCCCAAAGAACGGCCTTGCCTTTAAACCAGAATATCCCCACCCACCTGATTTCGGTCGTATAAACGCCGTAGGCTTGGCTCGCCGTCTCCGCCGCCGATGTATTGAGCGCTATCTCAATCACGTTCTCTTTCTCGGAGTCGGTCAGCCACCTTAAGTCCGCCAGGCCCTTGGGGTGCCCGCAGCCGCCCGTCAGTAGAACCGAGGCCACCAGCAGACCCAATACCAGTAATAATAACCACTTCTTCATTTCCCATCCCCTCCTCTACGTCGTAATAGCCTTATTATTCCCAGCAAAAAGTTCACCCTGGGCACTCTTCGCATATAGCGCTTATAATCGTCGCCGAACTGCTCTATGAGATACTTATCTTCCTCACGACAGCCCAGGTAGGTAACCACAGCGCCGGCCGCACCGAGCACCCCGAACAACCAGTGCGGGTACCACAATAGGGTGGTGAGAAATATGGCTAAAATCCCGCCCGTGTACTGCGGGTGCCGGACGATGGCGTAAATCCCGCTATCCACCAGGCGGGTGGTCTTTACGAAAGATTTCCCTTTAGGCACCCCGCCCCGCCTCGGGAACATTATTATCGGCGCCATGACCATTATCATGCCCACCACCCAGACGACCCCGCCGATGATGAACAAAGGCAGGTATGTTTCCACCTCTAGAACGCCCGTCAGGACGAGAGGATTGGCCGGGAAACAGGCGATAGCCAGGATAGCCAGCAACGTTGTCCAGAGAGCATCCTTCTTAGTCCTTTTGGCGGTTGTCAAAGCCCCCTCCTGCCTAGTCGATAACCACCCTCGCCCCTTTATGCTTTATCACCTCGCCGATAAGCTTAGCCTCAGGTAGAGCTTTGGTCAACTTGGCGACACTATCGGTTGAGCAGATTATAACCATACCGATGCCCATATTAAAGACATGATACATCTCGTCAAGGTCGACATTGCCCCGTTTTTGAATAAGACTAAAGATGGGCGGTACTGGCCAGCTACGGCTATCGAACCTTGCCGCCAGACCTTCGGGCAAAACGCGGGGCACATTATCAAGCAAGCCGCCGCCGGTGATATGCGCCATGCCCTTTATAAACGGCAGTAAAGGTTTTAGCTGATTGTAGTAACAGGTATGCGGTTCCAGAAGCGCCTCACCGACTGTCCTGCCCAACTCCGGGTAGTGTTTCTGCAAAGCGGCTCGGCTATCGCCGAAAACCTTTCTCGCCAGCGTATAGCCGTTGGTATGCAGCCCGTTCGAGGGAAGTCCCAGAACAGCGTCGCCGGCGGTAATCGACTTCCCCGTAATAATTTTATCCTTCTCCACCACCCCGACGACGAAACCGGCCAGGTCGAAGTCATCGCCGCTATAGATATCGGGCATTTCGGCCGTTTCCCCACCGATAAGGGCGCAACCGACCCCGCGGCAGGCTTTAGCCAGCCCGGAGACAATAGCCGCCACCCTCTCCGGTATGAGCCTGCCGATGCCGATATAATCAAGGAAAAATATCGGGCTGGCGCCGCAGGTAAAGATATCGTTGACGCAGTGATTGACGATGTCGACACCGACGCTGTCGTAGTGGTCTAAAGCGACGGCAATCTTGACCTTGGTGCCGACAGAGTCGGTGCTGGAAACGAGGACGGGCTTCTCGTAGCCCTTGAACTCGAACATGCCGCTGAAGAAACCAACGTCGCTCAGCACTTCGGGGCGGTGGGTGGCACCGACAAGCTTACCAATGAGGCGATTGGAAACGTTTTTGGCATCGATATCAACGCCGGCTTTGGCATAGCTTTCCTTCATCTGCCCTGCCTCCCAAAATAAGTAGTCGTATACCAGCTATTAATAATGGATTAAAGACCCAGTGTCAAGCAGGATAGCGTAAGACTCAACCTTGCTTTATGCCAAAGGGGCTGCTGTATTCTTCAGCCGGCATGCCAGCCTCCAGCGCCAGCTTATCCATCTCAATCTGCACCGGTATGGGATAGTCGCCGGTGAAGCAGGCCAGGCAGAATATGTCCTTGGGCAAGCCTATCGCCTTAATCAGGCCGTCAATGCTTAAGTAGCCCAGTGAGTCGGCGCCGATAAAATCCCGGATCTCGGGTATGGTCTTCTGCGCCGCAATCAGCTCCCAGCGGCTGGCCATATCGACACCGAAGAAGCAGGGGTAGCGGATGGGTGGGGCACAGATGCGCATATGGACTTCTTTAGCCCCCGCCCTTCTCAGCAGCTTCACCACCTTGGGGGTGGTAGTGCCCCGAACGATGCTATCGTCAACCACCACCAGCCGCTTGCCATCCAGCATCTGGGGGAGGGGGTTAAATTTCAGCTGAACGCCGAGGTCCCTGATGCGCTGGTCAGGCTCGATAAAGGTGCGCCCCACATAGCGGTTCTTGAGCAGTCCCTCGCACAAGGGTATACCTGAGGCCCGGGCATAGCCGATGGCGGCGGCGGTAGCCGAATCGGGCACGCCCATAACCAGGTCGGCATCTACAGGGTGTTCCTGAGCCAGAACTTCACCCATCGCCTCCCTTGCCGGGTAGAGCAGCCGGCCGTCAATCACCGAATCAGGGCGGGCAAAGTAGATATACTCAAAGACACATAAAGCCTTTCTGTCCACTTTTTCCCGGTAACTATCGAGGCCGTTCTCGTTGATAGTGATTATCTCGCCGTTCTCAACCTCGCGGAGAAATTTAGCGCCGATATGGTCCAGGGCGCAACTCTCCGAGGCGAGAACCCAGCCGCCGTTAAGAGTCCCCAGGCAAAGCGGGCGCACGCCCAATGGGTCGCGAACTCCATAAAGGCTATGGTTAGTCAGAAGGGTCAGGGAATACGCCCCCTGGAGGCGATGCATAGCATAGCGTATCTTGTCTACCCAGTCTTTAGCCGGGGAAGAGAGGATAAGGTTAGCGATAACCTCGGTATCGGTGGAGGTACGGAAGCTATAGCCCTGCTCGCAGAGTTCCTGATAGAGGTGCTCGGCGTTAACGATATTCCCGTTATGGGCAACGGCGATGGTATTGGCACCCTTGCCGACAACAATGGGCTGGACGTTGGTTAGGCGGTTGGAACCACGGGTGGAGTAGCGATTGTGACCTATAGCAAAATCGCCGCTGAGCTGGCTTAAAGACTCTTCAGTAAAAACCTGGGAGACCAAGCCCAACTCGGCGCAAACCTGTAGCCTCTTACCATTGGAGGTAGCGATACCGGTGCTTTCTTGACCGCGGTGCTGAAGAGCAAATAAAGCAAAGAAGGTAAGGCGGGCTACATCTTCTCCGGGGGCATAGACCCCAAAAACGCCGCAACTTTCTTGCAAGCTACTCGCCTTTCAATCCACCCTGACTGACCCCACACTTAAATTATAACTAATCTATACCCAGAGGTCAATTTTTCTTACGCCCGATAAAGGGTAAAGCAATATGCAACGCCAGCAACACCACAAAGAAAATCCACAAACCAGGCGCGGTATGAATCTGATGCGACAGGCTCTTGGTGAGCAGCCCGAATGAAATCGTCTCCACGGCTCCGTAGTAGGTGATGCCCAGCCCGGATATGAGCAGGACCACAGCCACGGCCAGCAACAGCCACTGTATTATTCTCCTGACTAAGCGTAGCCTATTCATCAATCAAAGAAACTCTCGTCCAGGTCGCCGGTATCGGAGTAGCCCCTACTCTCCCAGTAACCCTGGTAGTCCTCGTCGTCGGAGAGCTCGATTTCGACTATCCATTTTATCCACTTATAGCCCCACTTGCTCTCGGCCACCAGGGCGAAGGGGAAACCCCTCTCCGGGGGCAGGACTACCTCGTTCATCTTGTAAGCCATCAGGATATCGTTATCGGTGATAAAGTCGAGGGACAGCGAGGTGGTATAGCCGTCGTAGGCGTGGAATATAGCTATTTTTGCCTGGGGCGAGGGGCCTGCCTCCGCCAGAAGGTCGGCAACCAGCACCCCCTCCCAGAGAAGCTTTACATCCCAGCCCTCCACGCAGTAAAGCGTAACCACCTTCTTGTAGTTTGGGAAAAGGTCGAGGACTTCGTCGTAGCTATAGCTCTGGTTGCTTTCCACCAGCCCCGTAACCTGGAGCTGGTAATCGTCTATATCTACGTGCTGGGGGCCCTTTATGGAGTTTTCTCTTCCAAAGTCGTTTATCGAGGAAAGGTTTTCGCCCTGATATTCCCTTACCTCGGCAGGGCCCAGGTCGACGGCTCCGCCGTTACAGCCGCCGATGGCAAGTAGAATAAGCAAAACGGAAACCAGAATAAGGGC
>CAZPLG010000045.1:0-9570 GCA_964587415.1 uncultured Dehalococcoidales bacterium
GCGCTTTTGCTTTTCTTGAATACGGACTCTACATAACATATATAGTGCGCCCCAGCATTATCCTGGGGGTGGATGAGGGGCTGGAAATGGGCTCGTGGGCCGGTTAGCTGCTATCCTTAGTCTTGAGTTTGGCGGCTTCTCTTTTGTATAATTTTACTTTTTCTTCGGATATCTCTCTCAGTAACCTGGGTACTGAAATAGAGACTTGATGTACAATCTTCTCAAATTTCTCTTTTTCGCCTGCTAGCATTTTTTTGTCTCGTGTAGGAGTTTGACTAATCATTGCGTTCTTTAGTTCCATTACTGCAAGAGTCAAATCTTTAAAGAGGTTTTTTAACCTCTTGTTGTCAAACATAGTAGTTAATACGTCTAAAATACTGCTCTCATTTACCAAATGTACAACCTGAGCTGCTGCCTCCCTTGCTTCTGAGCCATAAGCAGCAGCCAAAAAAATTGTGAATTGTGCAACTTCGCATGCCCATGTTTTAATATCTTCAAGAGCTCTTGCCTTGATTTCCAAGTCCTTTTTCCCTGTTTCTACGCGGCGGTTTTCTTGAATAAAATTTTTATTAATCCAAACATTAATGACAATAGCAGCAACTGCTATCAGCCCTAGAAAGATTGTTGTTCCACCTAGAAACCATTCGCCTGTGGTCATACCCCCATTATAACACGAAAAATCAAGCTATATTATGTAAACCCACCCCCTGTTCCTTCCGGGACCGCCGAAAGGACCTCCCCCTATCCTTATATAATGATGGGGGTGGTTTTCTCAGAAGGCGCAGGGGGCGAAAAGAAGAGGAAAACGCCCCTTTCGTGCCTTTACAGGTATCAGACTACTCGTAAATAATTAAAGGGGCTCAGATTTGGCTCTCAGCACGTCATTTTTAGAGGGGTTTTGGGGGGAAATAAAAAGCTTCCTATTCCGGTTCTTCAGGTGGCCAGGGACGCGTGAACCTTACTGCACTAAACTTCCATTCACCATCTATCTTCACATACTCGCAATCATGTCTGCCCTGCATCCATATCATCGGCTCTCCTTGAGGTACGTGGGGGAAGAGATATAATATCCAGTAGCCGCTGGCTCTATCTCCATTAACGGTTATAACTGGCTGACTCACTAGATGCCCGGGCGTCTTTTCTAGCTTGTCAAAAACATTATAGACCAGCTCGGCAACCTCTTTCTTGCCCCGTCGTAACCCGTGCTTCCAGATATCAGCGGTGGCATCTTCGGCAAAGCAATCCAACAAATCATCCCAGGCACGGCAGGAAAGGCAAAAGACATACTTCCTGTGCAGCTTCTTAATTGCCTCAATGTCCTCCAGAACTCCGATCCTCTTTTCTAGTTCCTCTAAAGCCATCATGACCTCCTTAGCGGTTACTAACCCCGCTCAGAATAATGTTTAAGCGCTTAAATTTGGCTCTCAGCGCGTCATTTTCAGGCGTGTTCAGACAGGCTGCATGGTGCGGCTTAGGATCTGTCTGATAAGCTCCAAAAGCTTCTTTAATCCCCAGCCCTTAACCGCCGAAACGAGCACCGTGTTTTCGTCAGCCTCGGCCTGGCCGGAAAGATAATCCAATGCCGATTTCTCGTTCCACTGGCGGCTGTCGTCCAGCAGCATGTCGATTTTGTTCAGCGCCGTGATGCGGGGCTTCTCGCTCAACTTCAGGTCGGTCAGTATATCTTCAACCGTCTGGCACTGCTCCGGGGCATTGCGGCTGGTCAGGTCAACGATGTGCAGCAGCAGGTTGGCTTCGTCAAGCTCCTCCAGTGTCGCCTTGAAGGCGGTAACGATGGTCGGTGGTAATTTCCTGATAAAGCCCACGGTGTCGGTCAGTAAGATATTGGTCTTATCAGGCAGGGTCAGGCGGCGGGTGGTGGGGTCTAAAGTGGCGAAGAGCTTGTCCTCGACAAAGACATCGGCGTGGCTGAGGGCGTTGAGCAAGGTGCTCTTGCCGGCATTGGTGTAGCCGACCAGGGCGACCACGGGGATGCCGCTCTTGCGGCGCTGCTGGCGGTATAGCTGGCGGTGCTTTCTGATATCGTCAATCTGGCCCTTAAGGCGGTGTATTTTGCGCTGAATAAGGCGCCGGTCCGTTTCCAGCTGGGTTTCACCGGGGCCTCTGGTGCCGATACCGCCTCCCAGCCTCTCCAGGTGGCTCCACTGCCCGGCCAGGCGCGGTAAAAGATACTGGTGCTGAGCCAGCTCGACCTGAAGCTGCCCCTCGCGGGTGTGTGCCCGCCTCGAGAAGATATCAAGAATTAAAGCTACGCGGTCAATGACCTTTACCTTGAGGGCTTCTTCCAGGTTGCGCTGTTGCAGCGGCGTCAGCTCGTCGTCGAAGATGGCTACGGTGTAGTTGAGGCTGGACTTGAGTGCTATCAGCTCTTCCAGCTTGCCCTTGCCCATGTAATGGGTTTTAGCGGCCCGGGGCAGCCGCTGGATGAGCTTGCCCACCACGGTGGCTCCGGCTGTGCCCGCCAGCTGAGCCATCTCGTCGAGAGAGTCCTCCGCCGACCAGCGGTCGGCGCCACCTTTGCCGGACACAGCCACCAGGAACGCCCGTTCCGGTGACGGACGGGTAACGATCGGGGCTTTAATAGGCAAAACTCCCTAACATTATGTAAAGTCCACTCCCTGCCTTAGTCTCCTCCGACTATCGCGCCAGTTGGCGAGCCTGGACAGTCCTTTCACCAGCGAGGCATCGGGTATGGTCAGCGAGAGCCGTATGTAACCTTCGCCGTTCTTGCCATAGCCCGTGCCCGGGGTAACCACTACCCCTACCCTCTCCAGCAGGTCGGTGGCGAACTCCACCGAGCTATAGCCCTTGGGCACCCTGGCCCATATGTAGAGGCCTGCCTTGGGCGTCCGGGATTTAAGCCCCATATTATTCAAAACCTCGATGACCAGGTCGCGGCGCCTCTGGTAGACGGCGTTTTGCTTCTGGATGGAGTCCTGGGGGCCGCTTAAAGCCTCGATGGCGGCGTATTGAATAGCCTGGGGAACTCCTGAATCTATGTTGGATTTAAGCCTTTTCAAGGCGTCAATCATGGCGGCGTTGCCCACTGCCATGCCTATACGCCAGCCCGTCATATTATAGCTCTTGGAGAGTGAGTTGAATTCTACCCCTACCTCTTTAGCTCCTTCTGCCTGCATAAAGCTATCCGGCTTGTAGCCGTCGAAGGCGACCTCGGAATAGGGCCCGTCGTGGCAGATAGCCAGGTTATTACGCCTGGCGAATGCCACCGCCCGATTGAAAAAGTCGAGGTCGGCTACGGCGCCGGTGGGGTTGTTGGGGTAGCTGAGCCAGAGCAGTTTAGCCTGTTTCAGGATATGGGCGGGCACGGCATCCAGGTCGGGCAGGAAGTTATTCTCCTCGGTGAGGGGTAGGTAGTAAGGCGAGCCGCTGGCCAGCGTGGTGCTCATGGCATAGACGGGGTAAGCCGGGTCGGGAATAAGGGCGACATCACGGTAGTCGATAAAGCAGAAGGCGATGTGGAAGATGCCCTCTTTGGAGCCGATGAGGGGTAATACCTCTTTGTCGGCATCGAGGTCGACATCAAAGCGCTTCTTGTACCAGTTAGCTATAGCCTGGCGTAGTTCGGGCAGGCCCTCGGTTTCGGGGTAGCGGTGGTTAGCCGGGTCTTTGGCGGCTTTGCACAATTTATCGATTATGGGAGGTGGGGTGGGGGTATCGGGGTCGCCGATGCCGAAGTCGACTATATCTTCACCCTTGGCCCTTTTCTCGGCGATTTTACGGCTTATTTCGGCAAAAAGATAATGTGGTAGGTTTTCAATCCGTTGCGATATTCTCATCTGGCCACTCTCCGCTAAATACGATTTCAGCCGGACCGCTGAGGAACACTTCCCCCGCCCCGCCCCACTCCACACTTAAGGTTCCCCCAGGCAGTTTTATATCAACCTTACTATCGGTATAACTATGTAGTTTGGCTATAATGGCTATGATGGCTATGGCGCAGGCGCCGCTGCCGCAGGCCAGCGTCTCCCCCGCCCCCCTCTCCCAGACCCGCGCCTCTATCAATCCTCGGTTAAGCATATGGGCGACCTCGAAGTTGGTGCGGTTGGGGAAAATGGGGTGGTTTTCTACCTTAGGGCCTATCTGCGCCAGGGGAAATTCAGCCACAGGCTCTTCTACAAAGCAAACGGCGTGGGGGTTGCCCATGGAGACGAAGCTCAGAGCCAGCTCCCTACCCTCTATCGTAAGGGGATAGTCCATTATCGGCTCGACTGGCTTATCTTCCAGCGCTACCGGTATCTCTTGGGCACTGAATTTCGGCTTGCCCATGCCTGTCTGAATAATGGTTTCCTTACCCTGGGTGTGCAGCCTGGCTTTTCTTACGCCTGCCTTGGTTGCCACCGATATTTCGGCGGCTTTGCCGTCAACTATACCCTTGTCTAAAGCGTATTTGACCAGGCACCTTAAGCCATTGCCGCAAGCCTCGGCTTCGGAGCCGTCGGGATTAAACATTCTCATCTTGAGGTCGGCTTTATCCGAGGACAGCAAAAGCAAGCCGTCGGCGCCGATACCGAAGTGGCGGTGGCATATAGCTATCGCCAGCTTTGGCCAGTTACGCGGCTCTTTATCAGCCTCCACCAGTATAAAGTCGTTGCCCGCCCCCTGCAGCTTGGTGAAATTCATGTATTACTGCCTCTTAAGAACTTGTTCAGCGGCCCCATAATCTGGGCATCGGTTGTTCTCTGTAAATCGAACCAGTGTATTCTGGTGTCTTCCAGCCGGAACCAGGTGTATTGCTGGCGGGCGAGGCGGTGGGTTTCAAACTTGATTTGCTGGATGGCACCCGGCAGGGTCAGCTCGTCTCTGAGGAACTGGCCGATTTGCCGGTAGCCTATGCTCGAAAGAGCCGGCAGATTAAAGTCGAAGCCGCGGCTCGCCATTCGCTTGACCTCGTCGACCAGGCCCAGCTCTATCATTCTATCCACCCTCAGGTCGATGCGGCGGTAGAGCTCTTCCCTGTCAGCGGTCAAACCGATGATGAAGATGTTGGAGGTTGGCGCCTCTTTGCGCTGAAGCTGGGAAAATGGGGTCTCGGTCTCGTTGAATACCTCTAGCGCCCTTATGGTGCGACGCACGTTGCGGGGGTCGATTCTCTCCGCCGCCTCGGGGTCGACGGCGTTAAGCTCTTCGTGGAGCCTATCGCCTTCCCCCATGTCGGCTCGTTCTTCAAGGCCCTGCCGGAATTCGGGGTTGGGGGCTACCCGGGGTATTCCCCACCCCTCCAGCACCGACCAGACGTACTGGCCGCTGCCGCCGATTACTATGGGCAGCTTATCGCGCTGCTGGATATCCTCGATAGCCCTGACGGCCAGCTGCTGGTATTGAGCCAGGCTGAAATTTTCGTTGGGGCTGACGACATCAATTACGTGGTGGGGGACGATGGCACGCTCCTGGGGAGTGGGCTTGGCGGTGCCGATATCCATGAAACGATAGACCTGGCGGCTGTCGGCATTGACTATCTCTCCGCCCAGAGTCTGCGCTAGCTGAATGCCCATATGGCTCTTGCCGACGCCGGTGGGCCCCACTATACCGAGCAGGCGGTTCATTTTGCCCCCTTAATCTCCGCGGTCTGCTTGACGATACTCAGGAATTCGCTGGCTTTAAGGCTGGCTCCACCGACCAGGGCGCCGTCAATCTCAGGCTTTTTGACGAACTCGGCGATATTTTCGGCGTTAACACTGCCGCCGTAGAGTATGCGCACGTCCTGGGCAATCCCCTTGCCCTGTTCTTCGGCGATATACTGGCGGATAAAGCCGATGGTCTTGTTCGCCTGTTCGCCAGTGGCGGGACGGCCGGTACCGATAGCCCATATAGGCTCATAGGCGATAACTATGCCGCCGAGGAGGTATAAACGAGCCGAGGGCGAGCTCAGCTGCTTGGTCAAGACCTCCTCCGTCTTACCCGCCTTGTTTTCCTCCGGACTTTCGCCGACACAAAGAATCGGCTTCAATCCCACCTTCATCGCCGCCTTGACCTTCTTATCTACAATGTCTATGGTCTCGTTGAAATACCGCCGTCGCTCGGAGTGGCCGACAATGACATATTCGCAGAGGTCGGCCACCATCTGCGGCGAAATCTCTCCGGTAAACGCCCCCTTCTCCTCATAGTGGATGTCCTGTGCCCCCAGCTTTATCGTGCTTCCCTCGAGCCGCGTTTTGAGGGCTTCCAGGGAAACAAAGGGCGGACATATCACCTTTTCCACATTATCTATGCGGTCAAGCTCATAGCGCATCTTGACGACCAGTTCGATAGCTTCCTCTACCGTGGTATGCATCTTCCAGTTACCAGCAATCATCGGTACGCGCATCACGCACCTCCTTAAGCGCCAAATTTAGCCAGTTTCAGGGCGTTAGCCATGGCTAAAGGCATAATCTGGGTGGCGGGGAATCGGCCCAGCCCCCCAGAGATACAGGCTGACTCGGTAAACTCGCCTACCCTATCGGGGCGGCACCACTCGGAATATAGGACTATGGGCAGCGGGTGCCAGCTGTGCCCCTTGAGCAGTGCGGGCGTGGAGTGGTCGCCGGTGACCACAATTACATCGGGGTTGAGCACCGTCAGTATGGGTAGAGACTTATCCGCCTCTTCGATGATTTTGACTTTGCGCTCGAAGTCGCCGTCCTCGCCCGCGGAATCCGTTCCCTTTATATGCAGGAAGAAGAAGTCGTAGGCACTATAGTTCTCTTTCAGGGTGGCCATTTCCTCGGTGATAGTCATGCCTGTATTCAGCACCTGCATGCCGACCAGCTTAGCCAGCCCGCGATACATGGGGTAGGCGGCGATAGCCGCCGGCTTTAAGCGATAAACCTCGGGCATGGTGGGCAGTTTGGGTCGCTGGGAGAAGCCGCGCAGCAGCAGCATATTAGCGGGGTGGTGCTTGTCCAGAATAGCTTTGGCTTGTTCCACGAACCTGTTCGCCACCAGCGCCATCTGGTCAGCTTGCGGATTGAGGGCGGTAACCGCTTTTGGCGCCACGCCCACCTGCTGGGGGTCGGAATCGCTGACATTGGGGCCCAGCCCCTCCCCCTGAAATACGACGACAAAGCGGTGCTCCCTGACGGGCAGGACGGAGAGCTTGACGCCGTCTATAACCAGCCCGCCTAGCAGCTGACAAAGCTCGGCGCATTTCTCTGTGGAGATGCGCCCCGCCCTGCGGTCGGTGATTAGCCCCTCTTCATCTACGGTGCAAAAGTTGCCCCGGGCGGCTATATCTTCGGGTTTAAGGTCGAAATCGATACCCACCGCCTCGACCACCCCCCGCCCGATGTTGAACTTAAGCGGGTCGTAGCCGAATAGCGCCAGGTGACCGGGAGTACTGCCCGGAGTTATTCCCGGGCTTATCGGGTCAGTCAGGCCGCATATACCCCCTGAGGCTAGCTTATCCAGATTTGGGGTGTTGGCTGTCTCCAGCTCGGTCTTGCCTGTCTTGGGGTGGGGCAGCCCGCCCAGGCCGTCAATGACCAGCAGCACGATTTTGCTGGGGGAGGGTCGGGACAGTCCCCTGATTAGCTCTAAACTATCCATTGCAGTTAGCCCTCCCTGTTGAGTAGTGCCTCGACACCGGGCAATTTTTCGCCGCTCAAGAAGCGGAGTGAAGCCCCACCCCCGGTGGAGACGAAGGTCATCTTGTCAGCCAGTTTCAACTCGGTTACTATTTCGGCGGTAGAGCCGCCTCCGATTATGGTCGTCGCTTCAAGTCCAGCTAATAGCTTAGCCATAGCCCGGGTGCCCTGAGCAAATTGGGCTATTTCGCACACGCCCATAGGCCCGTTCCAGAAGATTGTCTGGCAGCGGCGTAGCTCCCGGGAAAAACTATCGATGGTCTGGGGACCTATGTCCACGATTCTCCACCGCGGCGGTATTTTCTCCACCGCTACTACATTATACTCGGCTTCGGCGCTTAATTCAGCCGCCACCACCACGTCGACGGGTAGAATCAAGGGCAGTTTCCGCTCGGCGGCTTTCTGCATCAGCTTGGCGGCAAGGTCAAGATTATCGTTTTCCACCAGTGACATCCCTACCTCATAGCCCTGAGCTTTTAAGAAGGTCGCCGCCATGCCGCCGCCGATGAGGAGGCAATCTACCCTGTCCATGGTGTTTTCCAGTGCCTTTATTTTATCACTCACCTTGGCGCCGCCGGCAAGCTCGGCGAAGGGGCGGTTGGGGTTGGCTAAAAGCCCCTCCAGCACCTTGATTTCCTTCTCCACGAGCAGCCCCGCCACCGCCGGCAGGTAACGGGCGATGCCCACTATGGAGGCATGAGAGCGATGACAGGCGCCGAAGGCGTCATTGACATAGATATCTGCCAGGCGCGCCAGTGTTTGGGCAAAGGCGTTGTCGTTGGCTTCCTCCTGGGGGTGGAAGCGGATATTCTCCAGGAGCAGGACATTGCCCGGTTTTAATGCATCCACTGCCTTGTCTACTTCGGGGCCAATGCCGTCGTTAGCCACTATTACTTTCTGCCCTAGAATCTGCGACAAGCGCTGGGCGACGACAGTTAAGCGCAGCTTTTCCACCACCTTACCCTTGGGGCGGCCCAGGTGAGAGCAAAGGATAATCCTGGCTCCCCGCTCGGCAAGGTATTTGATAGTAGGCAGCGTCGCCTGGATACGGCTGTCATCGGTAATGACCCCGTTCGTTCCACTCAGGGGCACATTGAAATCAGCCCTGACCAGGACCCTTTTACAGGCAACATCTATGTCCCGGATGGTCAGCTTGTCCATGCCTTCTCCCCTATCCGTAGTTAAAAACAAACATCAGGTGTTTAAGCTGGCACCTGATGTTTTCAGCCTGGCTTTTGTTTATAAGCAAAGCTTTATCTCCGGTACTGATAGCTGGGAAGTAGTTCTAAAACCTGCTTGGTTATTCCTTCGGCATCGAGCCCGTACTTGGCGCGGAGGACAGCCTGACTGCCCTGCTCGACAAACTCGTCGGGGATGCCGATGCTTTTTAGCTGAATATCGCTGACACCCGACTGCTGCAACAGCTCAACGACGCTGTTGCCGAAGCCGCCGCTGGTGGTATTCTCTTCAATAGTGACCAGTCGCTTGATACGGCTGGCTATGTTTATAATAAGCTCGGCGTCCAGTGGCTTGGCGAAGCGGGCGTTAACCACCGTCGCCTCAATGCCCTGCTTCGACAGCGCGGCGGCTGCTTCCAGCGCCGGGGTTACCATATTGCCGATAGCCAGTATAGCGACATCCTCACCATCCCTTAATATTTCCCCTTTGCCGATGGGGATTTCATGCAGTTTTGGCTCTAAATCTACCCCTACCCCGGAGCCGCGGGGGTATCTTATTGCCATAGGATGATTCGTCTTCACCGCCGTGTAGAGCAGGTGCTGGAGCTCATTCTCGTCCTTGGGGGCGGCGATTATCAAATTGGGGATGAGCATCAGGTAGGAGATGTCAAAGGTCCCCTGGTGAGTCTTGCCGTCATCACCGACAATGCCGCTGCGGTCGATAGCGAAGATAACGGGCAGGTCCTGGAGGCAGACATCGTGTATTACCTGGTCGAAAGCGCGTTGTAGGA
>CAZPLG010000046.1:0-7860 GCA_964587415.1 uncultured Dehalococcoidales bacterium
ACCGTAACCAGAATCAGGTACGGCACCTTCATCTTCCCGCCGAACTCCGCCGCCACGGAATCGTAAAGCTCGCCCTTGGTGATAATCTCCGCCTTGCCCCAGACCCGGCAGCTCTTGCCGGTTTCGGGGTCGAAGACCAGCGTCGAGAGCTGGGGGTTATCCCTGAGGTTAGCCATCGTGCGCGGGGAATCGATATCGACGAAGACGAGTCGCTCGTCGTCGATGATACGGAACGAGCCCTTAACATGGACATGGGACTTGCCGTTCTTGCTGGAGGTGGCGATGAGGGCGGGGCCGGCCTCGGCGATTATTCTCTTAGCTTCCTCGGTTAGTTTAGCCATATTATCCTCCTTACTTAGTCGGGGCTATAGCTTACCCCGGTCTGGGGGGACTCCCAAACCTCTACGGCGGTAAGGGCGACCTTATCCCCGGACAGCCTGGATTTTAGCTCCTTATAGATATTAGCCGCGATATTCTCCGAAGAAGGATTTATCTTATCGAAGGGAGGAATATCGTTGAGATTGGTATGGTCGAAGCGGGAGACGACCTCGTTTAGGTGGGCCTTTAGCTCGGTGAAGTCGTAAGCCAGCCCGATATCGTCGAGGCCGGGCGCCTCTATCTTAGCCACCACCTTAAAGCGGTGGCCGTGCAGCGCCTCGCACTTGCCCTTATAGCCGCGCAGGGCGTGGGCGGCGTCGAAGTGCTGTTCCACCGATATGCGGTACACTAGACCCCCTCCCACTTGAAGACGCCCTGGACCTCTCTGGCCGCCTCGAGCATTTCTTTAGCGGTCTGGCCGCTTACGGGGTGCACCACGTTGGGGGCAATCTCCGCCAGGGGGACGAGGACGAAAGCGCGCTTGTCCATGCGGGGGTGGGGGATGGTAAGCTCGGGGGTCTCCATGACCTCGTCGCCGTAGAGCAGGATATCGATATCTATGGTGCGGGGGGCGCCGGAAGGACCTCCCCACCGCCCCAGCTTGTTTTCGATGCCCTTGCCCAGCGCCAGCAGCGCCATCGGGGGGAGATTGGTGACGACCTCACAGACCAGGTTGAGAAAACGGGGCTGCTCGATATTGCCCACCGGCTCGGAGTCGTATATCGAGGAAATCCTTTTTACCCGCAGCCTTTGCCCCAGAAACGCCAGAGCCCGGTCGAGATTGGCCTGGCGGTCTCCCAGGTTGGAGCCCAGGCCGAGATAGGCGGTTACTGCTTCAGTTGCCAATTTGCCTCCTTCGAATGATAGCGTCGCTCATGCGGCAGACCCGCACTATTGGCTTAACATCGTGAACGCGCACCATGTCGGCACCGTGAGCGATGCCGATAGCCACGGCGGCGGCGGTGCCCTGCAGGCGCTCCGCCACGGGAAGGTCGAGCACCTTGCCGATAAAGGACTTGCCCGACGGCCCGAGCAGGATGGGCTTGCCCAGCCCGGTAAGCTCGCCCAGGCGGCCGATTATCTCCAGGTCGTGCTGCCAGCTCTTGCCGAAGCCGATGCCGGGGTCGATGATAATGTTTTCGGGGGGCACGCCGCATCGGGACGCTATCTCTAAACTCTTATTGAGGGAGTTTATTACCTCGGTTACGGGGTCGGCATAGTCGGCGGTGTCGCGCTTGAGGGCGGCGTCGTAGCCGCCTTTATCCCGCTGGTTGCTCATCAGGACGACGGGCGCCTTCCAGTCGGCGGCCAGCTCGGCCAGGCGGGGGTCGCGTTTCAATCCCCACTGGTCGTTGAGCATCCTGGCCCCTGCCTCCAAGGCTCTTTGCGCTACCTCCGACTTGGTGGTGTCGATGCTCATCGGCACGGAGAGCTCGCCGGCCAGCCTTTCGATAACGGGAATCACGCGCCGCAACTCTTCTTCCGCCGAGACGGGTTGGGCGGCGGGGCGGGTGGACTCGCCGCCGATGTCGATAATGTCGGCGCCTTCACCAGCCAGTTGTTTCGCCCGCGCCACGGCGGCCTTGACATCGTCGGCCAGCCCGTCCCCGGAGAAGGAGTCGGGGGTGACGTTGAGGATGCCCATGACATAGGTACGCTCGCCCCAGCGCAACTCCAGTTCGCCGCAGCGTGTAGTAGCTAAAACCGACTGGCTTTCCATAACAAAAACCCTGTTTCTATTTTAGCACTCTTTTGGCGGGGTGACCAGAGAGAGAGGACTTAAGCCGTTGCCTTGAGGGTTGTACCACCTCTCCACTCCACCTTGGCGAACATGGGTTTTTCGTCCCAACCCAGCCCACCCTAATGAGTAAACTCCTTAACCTGTGGGTTACGCTGCCTCCCCCTTTAAAAACCCCCAAAATCTGTGCAGATGACGCTCTCTAATTACCACCTTCGGGGGTGTCTAAGAGGGGGCTTCGCCCCCTCTTTACCTTAAAAGGGCGGTGGGCGGGTATTGGGTGGGAAATTAAACCTGGGAGGATAAGAGAGTTAAAGAGAGTTTAGACCCTCTTGTGTGAGTTTTAGGTGGGAAAGATGAGTTGGGGTGGGAAGAAAGACCTGGGTTGGCAAACGCTTGCCTATCTGATTTACCTTATGATATGATTATTGACGATTACACCCTAAATTTCTCACCGATTGGGAGCCCTGATTGCGATGAAGGATAAACTGGCTAAACTGTCTGAGCTGGAACAAAAGTCCAGGGCGGGGGGCGGGGAAAAGCGTATCCAGCAGCAGCACGACAAGGGTAAGCTGACCGCCCGAGAGAGGATTGACCTCCTCCTCGACAAGGGCAGCTTCGAAGAGTTGGACCCGTTCGTTACCCACCGCACCACCGAATTCGGGCTGGCCGATAAGCAATACCCGGGCGACGCCGTCGTTACCGGCTTCGGCAGGATCGACGGGCGGACGGTCTTCGTCTACGCTCAGGACTTCACCGTGCTCGGGGGGACTATATCCGAGGTATCGGCGCAGAAGGTCTGCAAGGTGATGGACCTGGCCGTTAAGAACGGGGCGCCCATAATCGCCATCTGGGACTCGGGGGGCGCCCGCATCCAGGAAGGGGTGGTGAGCCTCTACGGCGTCGGCGAGATACTGCTGCGCAATAGTTTGTATTCGGGAGTCGTCCCGCAGCTTTCGGTGGTGATGGGACCCTCGGCGGGGGGAGCCGTCTATTCGCCGGCCATAACCGATTTCGTCTTTATGGTCAAGGGCACCAGCCAGATGTACATTACAGGGCCCGACGTGGTCAAGGCGGTCATCAGCATAGATATAACGCACGAGGAACTGGGGGGGGCCAAGACCCACGCCGAGAAGAGCGGAGTGGCCCATTTCATTTCGGACAACGAGCCCGACTGCTTAAAGAGCGTCAGGCGTTTGCTGGGCTTTCTGCCCCAGAGCTACAAGGAAGAAGCGCCCAGGCTAAAGCCGAGCGACGACCCGGAAAGAACGGACGAGAAGCTGCGCACGATTATTCCCGACGCCCCCAACAAGGTCTACGACATGAAGCCGATAATATTGAGCATTGTCGACAACGGCGACTTCATGGAGGTGCACCAGAGCTTCGCCGCCAACCTGATTACCGGCTTTGCCCGGCTTAACGGCAAGGTGGTGGGCATCGTCGCCCAGCAGCCGGCCCACATGGCCGGGATTATTGATATCAACGCCTCGGTCAAGGGGGCCAGGTTCGTGCGCTTCTGCGACGCCTTTAACATCCCCCTGGTCAGCTTCGTCGACGTGCCCGGCTTTATGCCGGGGCCCAAAGAGGAGCAGGGGGGCATCATCCGGCATGGCGCCAAGTTTATCTACGCCTACGCCGAAGCCACCGTGCCCAAGCTGACGGTGATTACCCGCAAAGCCTACGGCGGGGCCTACATCGTGATGAGCAGCAAGCACCTGCGGGGCGATATTAACTACGCCTGGCCGACGGCGGAAATCGCCGTGATGGGGCCGGAGGGGGCGGTTAATATCATCTACCGGGAGGCTATTGCCAAGGCCAAGGACGGCGATAAGACCCGGCAGGAGCTGGTCGAGCAATACAAGGAGAGTTTCGCTAACCCCTACCAGGCGGCAGCCAGGGGTTATATAGATAACGTCATCGACCCCAAGGTGACCCGACCCAAGCTAATCAGGGCGCTGGAGTCGTTGAAGAATACGGGGGAAACCGCCCGTCCCAAGAAGAAACACGGGAACATCCCGCTTTAGAATAAGTAATCACCTACCCCCCACCCCGGGGCAAGCCCGAAACCAGGGCCGGCAAGGGGCAAAATACCCGGAGAGAGGAGGAAAGAATGCCGACAGTAAAGAAAAAGACAGCCGCTAAGAACCCGTTAAAGATAACCGATGTCACCCTCCGCGACGGACATCAGTCTTCGCTGGCGACGAGGATGGTCACCGAGGATATGGCCGGAATCGCCGCCGAGATGAACAAGACGGGGTACTATTCCATGGAGGTGTGGGGCGGGGCTACCTTTGACGTGCCCACCCGCTTCCTCAACGAGGACCCCTGGGAGAGGCCCCGCATACTGAAAAAACTTATGCCCGATACTCCCCTGCAGATGCTTTTGCGGGGGCAGAACCTGGTGGGCTACCGCAACTACGCCGATGACGTGGTTAATGCCTTCGTCCACCACGCCGCCGAGGTGGGAATTGATGTCTTCCGGGTCTTCGACGCCGTCAATGACGAGCGCAACTTCGAGGCCAGTCTCAAGGCAATCAAGGAGTGCGGCAAGCACGCCCAGCTTTCCCTTTCCTATTCGCTGACCGAGAAAAAGCTGGGCGGCCCGGTCTATAACATCGATTATTATGTCAACAAGGCTAAAATCCTGGAGAAGATGGGCGCCGACAGCCTCTGTATCAAGGACATGGCCGGGCTGATTTCGCCCGACGACGCCTACAACCTGATTACGGCGCTCAAAAAGGCCATCAAGATACCGGTGCACTTGCACACCCACTACACCAGCGGTATGGCCTCCATGAGCTGTCTCAAGGCCATCGAGGCCGGAGTCGACATTATCGACACCGCTCTGGCTCCTTTCGCCCTGCGCTCCTCCCACCCCGCCGTGGAGCCCATCGTGGTCGCCCTCCAGGGTACGGACCGGGATACCGGGCTCGACCTGGCCCATCTTTTGAAGCTGGGGCAGTATTTCGAATCCATCGCCCCTAAATACCGCGACTTTCTGGATACGACCAAGATGTCCATTATCGACACCGCCGTACTGATGCACCAGGTGCCGGGAGGGATGATAACCAACCTGGTGGCGCAGCTGAGAGAGGCGGGCGCGCTGGATAAAATCGAGGAGGTCTATGCCGAGCTGCCCAGGGTGAGAAAAGAGCTGGGCTACCCGCCGCTGGTGACGCCCACCAGCCAGATTGTGGGCATCCAGGCGGTGCAGAACGTCCTCTTCGGACGCTATAAGATGATTTCCGACCAGATAAAGGACTACTGCTACGGGCTATACGGCAAGCCCCCCGCCCCTATCGACCCCAAGGTGCAGAAGCTGGCCCTCAAGGGCTACCCGCGGGGGGAGAAGCCCATCACCTGTCGCGCCGCCGACATGCTCGAGCCGGAACTGGAGAAAGCCAAGAAGGATACCAAGGACATCGCCAAGGATATCGGCGACGTGCTCATCTACGCCTTATACCCGACCACGGGGATGCGCTTCCTGAGGTGGAAATACGGGCTGGAGGCACCGCCCGCCGATGTCAAGACCAAGACTATGGAGGAAATAAAACGCGAGGACGAGCTTATCGCCAAGATAAAGTCGGGCGAGATTACCGAAGCGGCCCAGGTCGCACCGGCCACGGGCGGCGTCCAAAACTACCGCGTCTATTTCGGCGACCAGGTCTTTAACATCGGGCTGGAAGCCACCGGTGGAGCACCAGCGGCACCGGCAGCGCCCAGGGCGACACCGCCGACACGGCCGGCAGCGGCACCGCCACCCCAACCCACCGCCAAGGCTCCCGGAGTTAAGAAAGCCGAGCCCAAAGCGCCGCCGCCCAAAGCCGGCGAGACGGCCATTATCGCCCCCATGCCCGGCATAATCATACGCTACGAGGTAAAGGTGGGCGACACGGTCAAGGCTAACGACGTGGTGCTCATCCTGGAAGCGATGAAGATGGCCAACGCCATAACCGCCCCGGTGGGGGGTAAAGTCAAAGCCATAAACTTCGCCGATGGCGACAAAGTAGCTAGAGACGATGTCCTGGCGGTAATCGGCTAGAGCTACTGGTAAGGCCTCACGTGGGTAAAACATTAGCTGAGAAGATTCTGACGAAAAAGTCGGCGGGCGAAGCCTACGCCGGAGATATCGTTATATCCCGGGTTGACCTGGCCTTCGTGCAGGACACCACCGGGCCGCTGACGGTAAGGCAGTTCCAGGCCGGCAAGTTCAAAAAACTGGCTAACCCCCAAAAGACGGTGTTGTTTTTCGACCACGCCGCCCCCAGCCCCAACCGCCAGCTTTCCAACGACCATAAGCTCTTACGGCAGTTCGCTAAGGATATGGGCTGCCTGAAATACGACGTCGGCAGCGGCGTCTGCCACCAGATTGTGGCCGAAGCCCTGGCTAAGCCGGGGGATGTCGTCGTCGGCTCCGATTCCCACACCGTGACCGCGGGGGCGCTGGGGGCTTTCGCCACCGGCATGGGCTCCTCGGATGTCGCCATTGTCTTCGCCCTGGGCAAGACCTGGCTCAGGGTGCCCGAGAGCATAAAGATAAACATTACCGGGAAGTTCGGCGCCAGCGTCGGCGCTAAAGATTTAGTCCTGTACCTCATCGGCTCTATCGGCGCCGACGGGGCTACCTACAAGGCGCTGGAGTTCGGTGGGGAGGGGCTGGCTAATCTAACTATGTCCGACCGCTTCACCATCGCCAACATGGCGGTGGAGGCGGGGGCTAAGGTGGGGCTTTTCCCCTCGGATAAGATTACGCAGGAATACCTGAAAGCTCAGGGGCGAGAGAAAGATTTCCAGCCCCTTTCGGCGGATAAAGACGCCAGCTATGAAAGAGAGATTGACATAGATTTGGGGGCTATCGAGCCGATGGTGGCTAAGCCCCACCAGGTAGACAATGTAGCCAAGGCCAGAGAGCTAAAAGGGACGAAAATACAGCAGGTCTTTATCGGCACCTGCACCAACGGGCGGCGGGAGGATTTAGCTATCGCCGCCAAAATATTAAAGGGCAAAAAACGCCACCCCGACACCCGTCTTATCGTGGCCCCGGCCTCGCCAAAAGTCTTGCTGGAGGCTATCGCCGCCGGCTATATCAAGACGCTGCTCGAGGCGGGGGCGATTATACTGCCCCCCGGCTGCGGCGCCTGTCTGGGGCTGCACCAGGGGGTGCTGGGTGACGGGGAGTCCTGCCTGTCTACCGCTAACCGCAACTTCAAGGGGCGGATGGGCAATCCCGAAGCCTTTATTTACCTGAGCAGCCCGGCCACGGCGGCGGCATCGGCCATCGCCGGCGAGATTACCGACCCCGGAGAGGTGCTTTAATGTTGAAGGGGAAAGCCTTTAAGTTCGGCGACGGCATCTCTACCGACCACATCACGCCGGGGCGGCTGGCCCACCTGAGGAGCGACCTGCCCGAGCTGGCCAAGCACGTGCTGGAGGACGCCGACCCCACCTTCGCCTCGCGGGTAAAGAAGGGGGACTTCGTCGTCGCCGGCGGCAACTTCGGGCTCGGCTCCAGCCGCGAGCACGCCCCTTTAGTAATAAAGATGGCCGGGGTAAGCGCCATACTGGCCAGGTCGGTGGCCCGTATCTTTTTCCGCAACGCTATCAATCTGGGGCTACCGGTGTTAATATGTGATACCGACGGCATTAACGATGGAGACACGCTGGAGGTGGACCTGGGCAAGGGCACGGTCAAAGATATCACCACTGGCCAGCAGCTCACCTTCGGCAAACTGCCCGAGGTCATG
>CAZPLG010000046.1:7960-9518 GCA_964587415.1 uncultured Dehalococcoidales bacterium
AAGGAATAACTATGGTTCATAATGTCACCCTTATCCCCGGCGACGGCATCGGGCCCGAGGTCAGCGAGGCGACGAGACGGGTTCTCGAAGCCAGCGGCGCCCGCTTTAAGTGGGACGTAGCCTATGCCGGCGCCGAAGCCCTGGAGGAATTCGGGGCACTTTTGCCCGAAGCCACGATGGCCTCCATCAGGAAGAACCGGGTCGCCATCAAGGGGCCGGTGACCACCCCCATCGGCTCGGGCTTCCGCAGTGTTAACGTCGCCCTGCGCAAGAGGCTCGACCTCTACGTCTGCCTGCGCCCTTGCAAGATATACCCCGGGGCGCCGACGCCATTCAAGAATGTCGATATCGTCGTGGTCAGGGAGAACACCGAGGACCTCTACGCGGGCATCGAGTTCGAGGAGGGCAAGCCGGAGACAGCCCGTCTGCGGCAACTGGTTGCCGAGGCGACGGATAGCGAGGTCAGGGAGGATTCGGGCATCAGCCTGAAGGTCATCTCGGAGATGGCCAGCCGCCGCATCGTCAGGTTTGCCTTTGAGTACGCCCGCGCCCACGAGAGAAAGAAGGTCACCGCCGTCCACAAAGCCAACATCATGAAGTTTTCCGACGGGCTGTTTTTAGCCAACGCCCGAGAGATTGCCCAGGAATACCCCTACATCGAGTTCGAGGATAGAATCGTGGACAACACCTGCATGCAGCTGGTGAAGAGGCCGCAGCAGTTCGATATACTGGTGCTGCCCAACCTCTACGGTGACCTTATCTCCGACCTCTGCGCGGGGCTGGTGGGGGGACTGGGCTTAGCACCCGGCGCCAACCTGGGCGACGACATGGCTATCTTCGAAGCCACCCACGGCAGCGCCCCCAAATACAAGGGGCTGAACAAGGTGAACCCGATGTCGATGATGCTCTCCGGGGTGATGATGCTGAAGCACCTCGACGAGAAGGAAGCCGCCGACAGGCTGGAGAACGCCATCGCCGCCGTCATCGCCGAGGGCAAGGACGTTACCTACGATATGAAGCCCGACGGCGCCGAGGCCGTGGGCACCTCGCAGGTCGCCGACGCTGTAATCAAAAAGATGAGGGGAGCAAAATAGCTAAGATTACCATTATCGGGGCGGGGAATGTGGGCTCCTCCTGCGCCCAGCGTATCGTCGAAAAGGGCTACGCCGAGGTCATCCTGCTCGATATCGTCGAGGGGCTGGCGCAGGGTAAGGTGCTGGATATATTGCAGTCGGCGCCCGTCCTCAACAGCGACATAAGGCTCACCGGCACCAACGACTACAAGGATACCGCCGACTCCGAACTGGTTATCGTCACGGCGGGGCTCTTCCGCAAACCGGGCATGACCCGCGACCAGTTGCTGGCGGCCAATACCGAAATCGTGAGCGGGATCGTCAAAAATATCGTTAAATATTCGCCGCAGTGTATTATCCTCATGGTCTCTAATCCCTTAGACGCCATGACCTACCTTGCCGTCAGAGCCAGCCAGTTTCCCCGAAAGCGCGTCGTCGGCATGTCGGGGGCATTAGATTCCGCCCGACTGGGTACCTTCGTCGCC
>CAZPLG010000047.1:0-9272 GCA_964587415.1 uncultured Dehalococcoidales bacterium
GAGCAAGCGGCGCATGATTGCCGAGGATATCGCCAGTGCCTTGAGTATTGTGGGGAAGGGCTGATGAAATACTGTATTGTCATAATCGACGGCGCGGCCGGTTTGCCTCTACCCGAAAGGGGAAACAAGACCTGCCTGGAGCTGGCTGAGACCCCCCACCTCGACGCCCTGGCCGGAGAAGGGGTGGTGGGGCTGGCGCGCACCGTGCCCGCGGGGATGGAACCTTCCAGCGCCTGCGCCTGTATGTCGGTGCTGGGCTACGACCCGAAAGTCTATTACCGGGGGCGGAGCGCCATCGAAGCCAGAGCCATGGATATTCCCATCGGGGAGGGGGAGGTCGTCTTCCGCTGCAACCTGGTGGGGGTTATCGATGGCAAAATGCATAGCTACAGCGCCGGCTATATAACTACTGAGGAATCTAAAGAGCTTATCGCGGCGCTAAACGATAGCTTGGGTGACGATAGCATCCATTTCTACCCGGGTGTGAGCTACCGAAATATCTTAAAGCTAAAGGGGCATGAGGACGCGCTCTCGGCTCAATGCACCCCGCCCCACGACATCCCCGACAAGCCTGTTGGTGAATATCTGCCCAAAGGTAAGGGCAGCCAGATTTTGCGCGACCTGATGCAACGCTCTGAAAAAGTACTCAGAGACCACCCGATAAACGTCAGTCGAAAGTCGCGCGGCGATATACCAGCGACAACTATCTGGCTTTTCTGGGGCAGCGGTAAAATACCGACGATGCCGCCGTTTAGAGAGGCCTACGGTCTTAATGCCGCCCTGACCTCGGGCGTCGACCTGCTCAAAGGGTTGGGCAAGATGGCAGGGATGAAAATACTCGATATAGCTGGGGTCACCGACGGCCCGGATAACGATTATGCGGCTCAAGCGAACGGTGCTATAAAGGCGCTGGAGGAGCGTGAACCGGTGGTGGTTCACATCGAAGCGCCCGACGAGGCGGCTCACGCCGGCTCAACAAACGATAAGGTTAAGGCTATCGAGAGGATAGATAAAGAGGTCATCGGGCGGCTGCGCTCCTATCAAAAAGACGCTTTAAGGCTGCTGGCCATGCCCGACCACCCCACCCCCATCGCGATACGGACTCATAGCCCGGAACCGGTGCCGTTTCTGCTCTGGGGAAAGGGCTTTAAGCCCAACGGGGCAAAGAATTTCACCGAGGCGGCGGCAAAGGGCACTGGTCTTTTGGTGGCCGATGGGTATAAAATAATGGGTAAGTTGGTTGAAGGGTAGGAGCTAATGGCACTAATCGTGCAGAAATACGGCGGGACTTCGGTTGCCGACGCCGAGAAGATTAAAAATGTGGCGCGGCGCATCGCCGCCACTAAGGATGCGGGTAATGAAGTCGTGGTCGTCGTCTCGGCGATGGGGCATAACACCGATAAACTGCTTAAACTGGCCTACCAGCTGACCAGCCACCCCGCCGACCGCGAGCTCGACCTGCTGCTTTCCACGGGCGAGGTCGTTTCCAGCACCCTGCTGGCCATGGCGCTGGAGGAAATGGGCTACGAGGCCATCAGCCTGACCGGGGGGCAGGCGGGGATAAGGACCGACGCCGCCTACAGCCAGGCGCGCATCGTGGGCATCGACCCGGAGCGGGTGGGCAGCGAGCTGGATAAGGGCAATATCGTCATCGTGGCCGGCTTTCAGGGGATTACCGAGGGGATGGATATTACCACCCTGGGGCGGGGGGGTTCCGATACCACCGCCGTGGCGCTGGCGGCCAGCCTGGCGGCGGAGACGTGCCAGATATACACCGATGTCGAGGGGGTCTATACCGCCGACCCCAGGCTCGTTCCCGAAGCGCGCAAGGTGGACGAAATCAGCTACGAGGAGATGCTGGAGCTGGCCAGCTACGGCGCCAAGGTACTGCACCCCCGGGCGGTCGAGCTGGGAGAGCTGTTCCATATTCCTATACTGGTGGCTTCCAGCTTTAGCCAGAATCCGGGGACACTAATTCATGGAGGGGGGTCTATGGAAGTACGAAATAAGGTGCGGGGTATCGCCCACGACCTTAATGTGGCCAAGATAACGGTGGTCGGCGTGCCCGACCGGCCGGGCATCGCTGCGGCTATCTTCAATCCGCTGGCTAAAGCCAATATCAACGTGGATACCATCGTGCAGAACGCCAGTAGCGATAATATTACCGACCTGACCTTTACCGTGGCCAAGAGCCAGCTGGATAAAGCCATGGCGGTGGTGGGGCCGATATGCCAGTCAATCGGCGCCCGGGAGTACGTCAGCGACGCCAAGATGGGCAAGGTCAGCATAATCGGCACCGGCATGCAGAATAACCCCGGTTTTGCCTCCCGCATGTTTACCGCCTTGAGCGAGCAGGGGATTAACATCCAGCTTATTTCCACCTCGGAGATAAGAATCACCTGCATCATCGACGAAGATAAGGTCAAAGACGCCGTCCTAGCCTTACACCGTGCCTTTGAGCTGGAAAAAGAAGAATAAGTCAGCTAAAGGGCTAAAAATGGCGTTCTTTACTCCTGACCTGGCTTGTTTTGCGGCTCTGTCTGGAGTAAAATAATATGTTCTAGACTGACGGGGTGACGCGTATGGCCTATCAGGAAGAGGAACAGGTACGGCTGAGACGGCAGCGCAGCAAGCATGCTATATCCCTGGCCATGCAGGGGCGGTGGCGGGAGGCGGTGGCGGCCAACGAGGATATAATCACCAGCTTCCCCGGTGATGTCGATGCCTATAACCGCCTGGGCCGAGCCCACATCGAGCTGGGGGAATACGCGCTGGCCAAGGAAGCCTACTCCAGAGCTATGGAGCTCGACCCCTATAACATCATCGCCCAGAAGAACCTGCAGCGCCTTTCCTATCTTGGGGAGGAGGCGGGCGTGGCGGATGATTCCGACCAGGTCGACCCCCAGCACTTTATCGAGGAGACGGGGAAGACGGGGGTGGTCGCCCTTTACCGCCTGGCGCCGCTGGCGGTGCTGGCCAAGATGGGGGCGGGCGATAGGGTGTACCTCAAGGTGGACGGGGCGGGCTTGAACGTGGAGAACGGGCGCGGCGAGTACGTGGGACAGGCCGAGCCCAAGCACGGGCAGCGGCTGGTAAAGCTGATGGAGGGTGGCAACCGCTACAGCGCGGCTATCGTCAGCGTCAACGAGGAGAGGGTAACGGTCATTATCCGCGAGATATACCAGGACCCCTCCCAGGCGGGGCAGCTTTCCTTCCCCCCCAAGGGAACGGAGGGCCTGCGCCCTTACTTGAGCGATAAGATGCTGCGGCGCGAGCTGGAGCAGATAGAGACTATGGCCGACGAGTCGGCTGATATGAATGACAGCGGGGATAGCTAGGAGCAGGAGGTTTTAACTATATGGTTTTAGGCAAGGTCCGACCAGTAGACATAGAAAAAGAAATGAGCAGCTCTTACCTCGATTACGCCATGAGCGTCATCGTCGCCCGCGCCCTGCCCGATGTGCGCGACGGCCTCAAACCGGTGCAGCGGCGCATTCTCTACGCCATGGACGGGCTGGGGCTGGCGTCCAACAGCCCGCATAAGAAGAGCGCCCGTATCGTGGGCGAGGTGCTGGGTAAGTATCACCCTCACGGCGACGCTCCGGTCTACGAAGCCATGGTGCGTATGGCTCAGGAATTTTCCATGCGCTACCCGCTGGTTAGCGGACAGGGTAACTTCGGCAGCGTCGATAACGACCCGCCCGCCGCCATGCGCTATACCGAGGCGCGCTTAGCCCTTATCGCCGAGCAGATGCTGGTCGATATCGATAAAGATACCGTCGGCTTTATGGCCAACTTCGACGACAGCCTGAAAGAGCCGCTCGTCCTCCCCACCCAGCTGCCCAACCTGCTGGTCAACGGCAGCGCCGGCATCGCCGTGGGCATGGCCACCAGTATCCCGCCGCATAACCTGACCGAGGTCTGCGACGCCATCGCCTACCTCATTGAGAACCCCGAAGCCACCGTCGACGAGCTGACCCAGTTCGTTAAGGGGCCCGATTTCCCTACCGCGGGCATTATTCGCGGCGGCGAGGGCATAAAAAACGCCTACGCCACGGGGCGGGGCAAGGTGGTGGTGCAGGCTAAGGCTATGATCGGCGACGGCGCCGGCGGGGGGCGGCAGCAGATAGTGGTCACCGAGCTTCCCTACCAGACCAATAAGGCGGCTTTGGTGGAGAGGATTGCCGAGCTGGCCAAGAACAAAAAGGTGGAGGGCATCAGCGGGCTGCGCGACGAGTCGGACCGGCAGGGGATGCGCATCGTCATCGAGCTTAAACGAGAGGCACAGCCGAAGAAGGTGCTCAATAACCTCTTCAAGCACACCGCCATGCAGTCGTCCTTCTTCGTTAACATGCTCGCCCTGGTGGACGGCCAGCCGCGGGTAATCAGCCTCAAGGAAGCGCTGCAGTACTTCATAGATTTCCGCCACCAGGTTATCACCCGACGCTCCAAGTTCGAGTTGAAGCAGGCCAAGGCGCGGGCGCATATCCTGGAGGGGCTGAAAATCGCCCTGGACAACATCGATAAGATTATTGCCACCATCAAGAAGTCAGCCACCGCCGAGGCCGCCCGCAAGGCGCTGATGGACGGCTTCGGTTTGTCGCAGCTACAGGCGCAGGCTATCCTCGACATGCAGTTGCGGCGCTTGGCCAACCTGGAACGGAAAAAGATAGCCGACGAGTACGCCGAGCTGTTGAAGACCATCTCCTACCTGGAGGACCTGCTGGCTAACCGCAAGCGCATGCTGCTCCTCATCAAGGAAGAGGTGAGCCAGCTCAAAGATAGTTTCGGCGACGAGCGCCGCACCGAGATAAGCGAGGAGGAGATAACCGAGTTCCGCGAAGAAGACCTTATCCCTCACCAGAGGGTAGTGGTGACGCTGAGCGACCGCGGCTTCGTCAAGAGGATTGTTTCCCGCAGCTACCGCTCGCAGCACCGCGGGGGGAGGGGTATCATCGGCATGGTGACCCGCGAGGCCGATGCGGTGAGGCTGCTGGTGGTGGCCGATACCCACGACCACCTGCTTTTTTTCACCAACCGGGGGCGGGTCTTCTACCTCAAGTGCTACGAGATACCCGCCGACAGCTCCCGCGTGACCAAGGGGACGGCGGTGATTAACCTCTTTTCCGTGGCCGACAAAGAACGGGTTACGGCCATGGTCGCCCTGCCCGATTTTGAGCCTGGCTCTTACCTGTTGATGGCGACCCGACTCGGCGAGGTCAAGAAGACGACGGCCGATAAGTTCGCCGCCGTGCGCAGCAGCGGACTGATTGCCATGGACCTGGAGGCTGAGGACGAGCTGGTCACCGCTCGACTGGCCACCGATAAGGACGATATGCTTTTGTTTACCCAGGAGGGGCAAGCCATCCGCTTTGCCGTCAAAGACCTGAGGGCGGCGTCGAGAACCAGCGGAGGGGTGCGCGGCATCCGCTTAAGCTCTGCCGACCGGGTGGTGGGGATGGATATTATCCGTCCCAAGAGCTACGTGCTGGTGGCGACCAGCGGTGGTTTTGGTAAGCTCACCCCGGTGGCCGACTATCCCCAGCAGCACCGCGCGGGGGGTGGGGTGAGGACTTTCAAGCTGGTGGAAAAGACGGGCAAGGTCGCCGCCGCCGAGGTGGTCTCGCTTTCCCAGCAGGTGATGATTGTATCGGCGGAGGGCATTGTCATCCAGACCCCGGTGAAGGAGAAGGACCCCAAGCAGGGCATTTCAATTCAGGGGCGGAGCACCCAGGGGGTGCGGCTGATGAGGCTCGACCCCGGCGACAGCGTGGTGGCTATCGCCTCTTTTGAGAAGGAGACTAAGTAGTGCCGCCCTCTTTAGCGGGCAAGGCGGCTATCGTTACCGGGGGGAGGCGGGGCATCGGCCGGGCTATCGCCCTGGCTTTAGCTGGGGCCGGCGCCGATGTCGCCTTAGGCGACCGGGTGGTCGACGACGGCGAGCTTGAGGCTGTCGCCGAAGAAGTAAAAAAACTGGGCCGACGCTCTTTGGCCGTCCAGACCGATATTACCCGGAAAGCCGACGTCGATAACCTCGTGCAGAAGACGGTAGCTGAGCTGGGTGCCATTGACATTCTGGTCAACAACGCCGCCATGAACATCATGGCGCCCCTGCTCGAGCTTAACGAGGCAGGCTGGGACCGGGTTATCGATACCGACCTCAAGGGTTATTACCTCTGCTCCCAGGCGGCGGGCAGGGTGATGGTGGGGCAAAAGCGGGGCAATATTATAAATATCGCCTCCACGGCGGCTATGGATACCGCCCCCGGGATGGGCGCCTACTGCATCGCCAAGGCGGGGGTGGTTATGCTCACCCGTATTCTGGCCGTAGAGTTAGCCCAATATAATATAAGGGTTAACGCCGTGGCTCCCTCTATAGTCAAGACCAAGTTCAGCCAGCCTTTGTGGGCCGACGCTAAGGCCCTGAAAGGGATTGAGGCGGGGATACCGCTGGGAAGGCTGGCCGAACCTAACGACATAGTGGGCGCGGTGCTCTTTCTGGCCTCCGAAGCCTCGGCTTACATCACCGGCCATACGATTGTCGTTGACGGCGGCTCAGTCGCCTAGCTTCCGCTTACAGTCCGCGCTCAAGCGCTCCAGACCGCAGGCATTACAGGCATTATAGTGGCAGTCGGGGGTTTCGGCGCCCTTGAGAGCGCGCTGGTATTCCCTCTTCAAAAATTCCAGAGTTACCCCGGGGTCGATATGCGCCCAGGGCAAGATTTCGTCCAGCGAACGCTCTCTCTGAGCGTAGAAAGCGGGTTCCAGCCCGTTCTTAGCGAAGGCGTCGAGCCAGTTCCGGTAGTTAAGTCTTTCGTCCCAGGCGTCGAAGGTCGAGCCCGACTTCCAGCTATCGTAGATAACCTTGCCCAGTCTGCGGTCTCCCCTGGATAGCGCCGCTTCCAGCAGGCTGACCTCGGGGTCGCGCCAGGACAGGCGGCTGCCCTTGCGGCGCAGCCCTGTTTTTAGCACCTCGTGCTTGGCGTTCAATTGCTCTTCGCTGTCCTGAGCCACCCACTGGAAGGGGGTGTGGGGCTTGGGGATAAAGGTGGAGAGGCTGATTCTGACCTGGGGCATGCCGCCCTTGGTCCCCTTGCCTGCGGCGCGGATTTTAGCCACCAGCTGGACGATGGCCTCGATATCCTCCATGGTCTCGGTGGGCAGGCCGAGCATAAAGTATAATTTAAGGCTGCGCCAGCCCCGCGAGAAAGCCGTTGCCGCCGTGGCCAGTATTTTGTCCTCGGTGGTGCCCTTGTTGACGACCCGGCGCAGCCTTTCACTGCCTGCCTCGGGGGCGAAGGTAAGCCCCGTCTTGCGGCGGGCGGGCAGGGACTCCAGCAGCTTTAAGGAGAAGCTGTCGATGTGCAGGCTGGGCAGAGACAGTGAAAGATTTTTATACTGGCGCGCCAGGCTAGCCACCAGCTCTCCGATCTTGGGGTAGTCGCTGGTGCTCAACGATACCAGCGAGACCTCGTTGTAGCCGCAGTTGGCTATAATCTCCCCCACCGCCTTTATAATCTCGGGCTGGGGGCGCTGGCGGAGAGGGCGGTATAGAATCCCGGCCTGGCAGAAGCGGCAGCCGCGGGTGCAGCCCCGCTGAATCTCCACCGCTCCCCGGTCGTGGACGACCTCGATGTAGGGCACGACGGGGTGGGTGACGGGGGGCGGCAGTTTGTCGGCGATACGCCGCTGAATAACCGGCTTAGCTCCCCCCTCGGTTGGAGTAATGCTCTGGAACATACCGTCGGGCCCGTATTCTACCCTGTAAAAGGCGGGGACATAGACGCCGGGGATGTTGGCCACCTGCTTCAAAAGCTCTTTTCGGGGGGCTTTGTTTTGCTTCCACTCCCGAAAGATATCGAGCAGTTCAGGCAGTGCCTCTTCGCCGTCACCGATGACGAAGAAGTCGATAAAGTCAGCCATAGGCTCGGGGTTGAGGCAACAGCTGCCGCCGGCGATGACGATGGGGTGAGAATCATCTCTCTCTTTAGCCAGCACGGGTATCTGCCCCAGGTCGAGAATATTTAAGACGTTGGTGTAGGTGAGCTCGTAGTCCAGGGTGAAGCCGACGACGTCAAAATCCTTTAACGGGCGTTTGGACTCGAGGCTGAGCAGGGGGGTGCCCGCCGCCCGCAGGGCGGCTTCCATATCCACCCAGGGGGCATAGACCCGCTCGGCGAGGACGTCGGGCTGGCTGTTTAAAATTTCGTGGAGGATGGGCAGCGCCATGTTGGACATGCCGACTTCGTAGCTATCGGGGTAGGCGAGGGCGAACTTAAGGGCCGTCTTTTCCCAGTCCTTGACGATGCTGTTCCACTCGCCGCCCGTGTAGCGGGCGGGGCGGTTAACCTGGTAGAGAATGCGGTCGGGGTAGCTCAAAATTTCCTCTCTTATTCTTTACGCAGCAGCTTGCGGTAATAGGGGGAATGAGCCAGGTATAAGCCCATCACCGGGTTATGGCCGAAGACCCGGTCCTTAGCCACCAGCACGGTGACCGGTGCCTCGGCGTACTTGAAGAAGAGCGAGTCGTGGCCGACGCAAAGCCCGACCAGTATGTTGAACTCGGTGCCGGCGTCGTTCAGGATTTTAGCCTGGGTTATGGGGTTGCACATCGCCTCGAAGGAGCCGGGGCCCTTTATCTTCTGCTCCTCGGTGAGGCCGATTCTTTCCTTGGGAATGGCGCCCGCCTTGCAGCAGACGGAGACGACCTCGAACCCTCTGTTTTCCAGGATTTCGGTCAGTATTTCGGCTTCGTCCTTGAGGCCGAGGCAGGAGGCGATGCCCAGCTTTTTATAGCCCATCTTTTTGGCGAACCGGGCAATCTCTTCCACCCGGGGGTAGCGCGTGGTCAGCCCTTCGGGCAGGTTCATATAGCACTCGGCTTCCTGGATGGACGCCTGGCGGGCGAACTCCCTGACCTGGGGGTCGTCGTATTCCGCCAGCGCCTGCTGGATGATATCCTGCCGGGTCTTGGTCGGGCAGTTTTCGGGGCCTTTCAGATACGCTTTGCTGTCGCACACTACCCTGGTGCATTTGGCGCATTCGGGATTTTCGCTCATAAAGCCTCCCCTCCTTCGCTTTCTGGTTAGCCATATTACTATAGACGATAGCTTTAGTTTTTACAATTGGTTGGGGTTTCCCCCCACCCCCAAGTCTTTCTTACCCACCCAAAACCACCCCAAAAAAGGGTTTACACAAAAAAAATAAAAACCCCCCCCAGTTACCCCCATTTTAAAAGGTCCACTTTGAACGTTTAATGTTTCTGAAGCTGT
>CAZPLG010000048.1:0-9265 GCA_964587415.1 uncultured Dehalococcoidales bacterium
AATCAGCAGGTTGGAGGTTCGAGTCCTCCGCGGCTCACCACACAACTCCCCCAGGGGGTATATTGACACGGTGTGCTATAATAGCTATGTGCTTAACAATGAAATATACCCCACCCACCGCAACCCGGCCTCGGCTACAACCCACCAGCCGACCGCAACCCCATCCGCAGCCACAACCCGACCCTCATTTAACACCGCCGAAATTCTCGACCTTTCAACCAACGGGGTACTAGTGTAGTGACTTATATCCCGGGGTATTATAAATTCACCGAACCGCCGACACCAGATTCTGCCCAGCTTCCCCAAAACCGTTCCCGCCGTGAAGAACCTTCATTAACCACCCACCCTAAACTCATTATCAGCCCCCTAGTTTTATTCTCAAGACAAACGACCACGGTCTTCCCCTGTGGAGACCGTATACCCGAATATAAATATTACTGGGAACTTTTCCAGTCAAAGGAGGTGGTCAATTAAGGCAAGATGACACTAAAAAAACGGTTATTTGGAATCCATCAAGGAGGTAAAACCCAACCATGAAAAAAACACTAATTTTGCTCGTTGCCCTGGTGCTCATCGTGATGTCGAGCGGTCTTTTCGCCGCTTGTGAGGACGAGGGTCCTGCGGAGCCGGTGGTCTTAAAGATGGCCAGCGCCGCCCTGTTCCAGTACGCTGATCCGGAACAGGCATTCGCCGATGCCTTTAACGCCCGCTGCGGCCCCGACTATACCATCGAGTATTACCCCGCTGAACAAATGGTCCCATTTGCCGAGATTTTTGATGCTGTGAGGACAGGAGCCGCCGAAATGGGGGCAATCACCCCCAGCGCTTACTCCGCTGATGACGCGAGGTTAGGGGCGAATGAAATACCCTTTTTGTTCAATAACATTGACGCCCACATCGCAGCCATGCCGGAGCTAACGGAGCTATACGCTGACATCCTGGAAGACCAGTTCAACCAGAAGCTGCTATGTCTCCATAACTACACCGCCGTAGAACTCTTCTCCGTCGAGCCGGTTTATACTCTGGAGGACTGGGACGGTCTGCTCGTCCAGTCTATCTCTCCCACAACTTCGGCCCTGGTAGAAGCGTTTGGCGGTTCCGCCGTGTTTCTTGATTATACAGAAGCCTACGGGGCACTGGAGAAGGGGACAGTCGAAGCGGTGATAACAGCACCGGCCGCCGGGGCCATCTTCGGACTACCCGAAGTTTCTCCTCATCTAGCGTCGTGCTATATGGTCGCGGCCATACACGGATTCTCCATCAACCTGGACGTGTGGAATGACCTCCCCGGCGATATCCAGGACATACTGCTTGAGGAAGCGCAGATTGCATCGGATGCCATCGATGCCCTGTGTAAGTCAGAGTGGGAAGCCGATTTCGCCAATCTAGAATCTCTCGGAGTAGAAATCTATTTCGTGCCCCAGGATGAAATAGACCGGTGGAAGGACGCGGCTAGTCCAGTTATTGACTCAATGCTAGCGACACTGGGTGATTTTGGCGATGAAGTGATGGAGATTGCTGAGGACGCTAACGCCCAGTATCCTCGCTAGACCCGGGAATAAAACGGCATGCCCGCGGCTATAATGTGGCGGCGGTTAACTTTAGAAACAAAGAACGCTAAATCCATCAGGGAGTGGTGAAGAGTGTTCATAAAAGTGATACAGAAACTGGATCACTGGCTCGGTCGTGCCAGTCACCTACTCATGTTATTGAGCGGGATTCTGGTACTGTCGATGGCGTGGATAGAAAGCTACGGCGTGGTCAAACGGTACGTTTTCCATAACCCCGACCCCGCTGCCTATGAGCTCAGCACCATGTTTCTCTTGTTCTGTGGTGTCCTGGCTGTAGCCGGGGTAGAAAGGCTGGACCGCCACGTCAGGAACGACATGCTTGCTTCCCGTTTTCCCGAGCGCTTCAAGGCTATCGTACTTCAAACCCTCTTCCCGCTCATGGCGCTTATCTTCTGCGCCGTCCTCACCTGGAAAAGCCTGGGCAACGCGTTATACGCTCTCGAGATTGGCCAGGTCAGTAAAACGTCGTGGGCACTGCCGTTGGCCCCGATTAAATTCGTTATACCCCTTGGCTACACCCTGCTTTGCCTCGTCCTCTTAAGTAAGTTTTGCCGAGGCATCAACAATATGATAAGGGGCTTCAAAACCCAGACCCGAACCGAAGAGCCAAAAGAGCTCGGCTTTTAGTGACCACAACTTAACGAAACGAGGTAGTCATGGACTTTACCACAGCGGCGGCGGTGTGCGTGGCAGGCATGCTCTTTCTGATGCTGATGGGCATGCCCGTCATCTACGCGCTGGGGTTTACGGCTATAGCTGTCGCCTTTTTCGCCTTCGGCGCTCCCAGCCTGGAAAAAGTGGGCTGGACTACCTTCAGCACCCTCTATAACATAAACTGGACGCCGCTGCCCCTCTTCGTTCTTATCGCCTGCCTCATTGGCGAAACCAAGATTGGAGAAGACATATATGCCGCCGCCCGGAGCTGGCTATCCCGCGTCCCTGGCGGCTTGATCGTTACCAGCATCTGGGGCGAAGCCGCCATGGCCGCCGCCATCGGCACCAGCACGGCCACTATCCTGGCGGTGGGCAAGGTTGCCGAGCCCGAATTCAAAAGATACGGCTACGACAAGGGACTGGCCATGGGCGGACTGTGCTGCGGTGGCGTTCTTGGCCCTTTAATCCCCCCCAGTGCCGGTATGATTATATACGGCGTCCTCTCCGAAACTTCGATAGGTCACCTCTTTATCGCCGGTATGATACCCGGGCTGCTCCTGGCCTGCATGCTGGCGGCGGTAGCCATCATAATCTGCTGGCGTCGGCCGGCGCTCGGTCCCGCCCTGGGCCCCGTCAGCTGGGGGAGGAGGTTCTCATCGCTGAAGAGGGTCTGGCCCATAGTGGTGATAATGGCTTCTATTCTGGGCTCCATCTATTTCGGCATTGCTTCCCCCACCGAAGCCGCCGGCGTCGGCTGCGTCGTGGTGCTGATTATAGGCGTCACCGTCTTCGGGCTGCGCTGGCAGGGCCTAAAACGAGCATTGACCGAAACGGCGATTATAAACGGCATGATTCTGTTTATGATGGTCGGCGCCTGGCTCTTCTCCTACGTTATCGGCAGCTCCGGTGTCGCCAAGACCATCACTGGCTTCGTCACCTCCGCCGATTTCTCCCCCTGGCTGGTGATTATCAGCATCAACGTCCTGCTTTTGATTCTGGGCTGTTTCATAGATGCCATAACCATCATGCTGCTCACCGTGCCCCTGTTTGTCCCCGTAATCACCGCCCTGGGCTTCGACCCGATATGGTTCGGCGTCCTCTATGTGGTCAACATGCAGATAGGCTTAATTACCCCGCCGATGGGGCTGGAGCTGTTCATGATGAGAACCGCCTTCGACATACCGGTGGATAAGCTGCTGAAGGGAGTACTGCCCTTCCTGATTGTCCTCTTTATCTTCCTGGCCATCTTGATAGCCTTCCCCGAGATAAGCCTCTGGCTCCCCGGCATGATGAAAGGCGGCTAACCCAGCGCGGATAAAACTTTAGACCTCTCGGTATTCGGTATAAGGAGGTATAAATATGCCAAGCAAGCTGGACTTCTCCATATTCAAAAAGTTTAATTTTGAGGCACCCCCGGTAGGCGTCAAGTTTCTGCTCAACAAGCCCAAGGGCATTAAGAAGCTGGAAAAAGAGATGGCTTTTTGCGAGATGCTCGGCGAGGCGCAGAAAAGCCCTCCTTTCTACGCCGAAAGAGAGAACTTCTCCTGCATGGGCCCCGTGGTGCTGGGCATGGAAGAAGCCGACCCCATCTTCCAGAGCGGGCAGATCGGCCCCAAGGACGGTATCTATAAGGAAGCCCGCGCCAACCGCCGTATCTATAACTACATCCCCAAGATGGCCAAGGGCACCGTCAGGTATGTCGCCTTCTCCCCCCTGGATAAGATTCCCTTCGAGCCCGACCTGGTAATCATGGCCGCCACCCCACCCCAGGCCGACATTTTACTACGGGCATACTGCTATACCAGCGGCAAGATGATAACCACCAAGAGCACACCGGTCCTGCTATGCGCCTGGCTCTACGCTTACCCGTATTTGAGCGGCGAGTTGAATTACTCCGTCAGCGGGCTCGGCTTCGGTATGAAGACGCGAAAGGTGCTCCCCGAAGGCTTGATAGTGCTATCATTCCCCTACGACTCGCTGCCCATGCTGATAGATAACCTGAAGGATATGGAATGGGTGCCGCCCCTGCACCGCTTGAGCGATGAGGAGAAAAAGGGGCAGTTCCAGAAGACGGTAGAGGAGCTGAGAAAGGAATACGAGAGCTAGTCCCCCTTCAACTTTTTAATCTCTTCGGGCGAATATTTCTCGCGAGGGTGACCGGGGTGCAGTGAAACGTCACCTTTCGACATGTCGTATTTAGGAGTAAAGAGAACATGCATCCACTGAAAAGGTTTATTCACCTTCGTGATGGCAATGGGACCGTGTACTAACCCCTTAGGCATGTAGATAATGGAGGTGGAGTCAATTATATGTCTTTCTCCCTCCTCACCAAAATGTATCTCGATTTCGGCGTCGAAGTCGTAGTAGTTCTGGGGGTTGCTGCCAAAGATGAAAAAGATTTCGTCGGCATCGTGGGCGTGGGCCGGATGGGGAAATGAGAGCGGTTCGCTGATGCAAAGTAGTTGGACTTCAACCGGAAAGTTGGGAAACGCGGCACCATGACATCCTTCTTCACCGCATATGTGCAGCATCGGCGCCATTCCTTTTTCCAGGGGGTCTCTGATGATGTACTTCCCGTACTTGGTCTCGGCCATCTTGGTATATCCTCCTTATATTTATGATAAACAACAGCCGCGCATAAAGGCAGGGCTGTGGCTATAATAGTTTCTCGACCCGACTTTGTCAACGCATTTTATAACGAGTTATTGACATTAGGAGGATAAGGGTAAATAATAAGCACTTGGTAGAACCCACCCCACCTCCCAATTCTCACTGAGTCGATAGGAGGAAAAATGAGTCAGGATATCAAAGCCGAAGTAGCCCAACTCAAAGCCCAGGTTGCTGAACTCTCCAAGACCAAGGATTACCTCGAAATCTGGAAGCTCCAGTCCCGCTACGCTCACCTCTATTTCATGATGCGCAACTCGGAAATCCCCTCCCTCTTCGCCCAGAAGACGCCAGGTATCTCCATGGATATCGAGGACGCGGGCATCTACGAGGGTATGAAAGGGGTCAAGCGCTTCTGGAACACCGTTCTGAGCGAAGAGCGCTACCGCGGCGGGCCGGGCTGGCTGGCGATACACATGACCTGCAACCCCATCATCGAGATAAACAAGAAAGGCACCAAAGCCCGCGGGATATGGTTCTCACACGGCAGCGTCAGCGGGATGCGCAACGGCAAGCTGGACTGTATGTCCTGCCTGGGCAAATACGACATGGACTATGTCAAGGAAGACGGCGAGTGGAAATTCTTTCGGCTCGCCTACCGCATCGCTTATATGTACCCCCTCGGCTCGAACTGGGTGGAGGAACCGATAACGGGCAGCATCGCCGGCATGGCCGATAATACGCCCGACAAACCGGCCACCAACTACCTGCCCTACAGCCGCTACCGGATAAACATATTCCCCCCGCCACCCCCCGAGCCCTATAAAGACTAGCTATAAATCCGAGCACACCTTGAGAGGAGGCGTAAATGATTAATGATAAAAAGCTGGCGAAGATAGTCGGCGCGGCTAATGTGAGCCAGAAGCCGGCGGTGTTAGAAGAATACGCCGCCGATATGAGCTTCGTTAACATGATAACGCCCGACTACGTGGTCAAACCCAGAAACAGCGACGACATCGCCAAGCTGGTCAAGCTGGCTAATAAAACTCTAACGCCGCTGGTACCGGTGAGTTCGGGGCCTCCCCATTTTCGGGGCGACACCGTTCCCGGCACCGGGGGAGCCGTTATCGTAGATTTAAGTAAGATGAAAAAGGTCATCCGGGTCGACCGGTTTCACCGGGTTGCCATGGTCGAGCCGGGGGTAACCTTCGGGGAACTGATACCGGCGGTGGAAAAAGAAGGGCTCAGGCTAAACATGCCCCTGCTGCCGCGCAAGTCGAAGACCGTCGTCGGCAGCATGCTGGAAAGGGAGCCGGTGGTAATGCCCAAGTACCAATGGGATATATCGGACCCGCTGGCCTGTATCGAGGTAGTCTTTGGGAGCGGCGAAATGTTCAGGACCGGTCAGGCTGCCGGGCCGGGTACAATCGAAGAGCAGTGGGCAGCCGGTGGGGCACAAAAGACGCCCTACGGGCCGGGGCCGGCACAATGGAACCGGCTTATCCAGGGGGCTCAGGGGACGATGGGTATCGTAACCTGGGCATCGTTGAGATGCGAAATACTCCCCAAGCTCGAAGAGCCCTTCGTGGTCGGCTCCGCTGACCTTAACAGGCTGTTCGAGCTGGTTCACTGGCTGGTAAGGCAAAGACTGGTCAACGAGTGCCTGGTGCTCAATAACACCAACCTGGCGGCTATCATGGCCAAAAAATGGCCCGGGGATTACCCGGACTTGAAGGACAACCTGCCCCCCTGGGTGCTCTTCTTTAACGTAGCTGGCTACGATTATTTTCCCGAAGAAAGGGTGAGTTCCCAGATAAAGGGCATCTCGGATATAACCAATCGGATAGGAGTGGAAGCGGTAAGAGCCGTCGGTAGAGTTTCCGCCGCTGAAATGCTGAAAATGGTGCAGCTGCCCTCCGCCGAACCCTACTGGAAGCTTCGCTATAAAGGGGCCTGCCACGATATATTCTTTATCACCACCTATGACAAGCTCGAAGGCCAAATCAGCCTCATGTACGAGTTGGCTAATGAATTCGGCTACCCCGCTTCGGATATGGGTATTTACCTCCAGCCGATAGTGCAGGGGTCCAACTGCCACTGTGAGTTCAACCTTTTTTACGACCCCGAAAACCCCAGCGAGGCAGAGAGGGTCGAGGAGTTATCTTCCTTCGCCGTCACTGCCCTGATGGCGACGGGCGCCTTCTTCTCCAGGCCTTATGATAAAAGCGCCCGGATGATTGTGAACAGAGATGCGGCTTACGTTGACGCCCTGACCAGGGTCAAGGAGATACTGGACCCGAACAAGGTTATGAATCCGGGGAAACTATGCTTTTAAATAAAGAGACTCATACGAATAAATTCAGGGAGGAGTCAAGATGGCAATAGAAGATTACCGTGGCGACGTAGAGATGTGCTGCCGGTGTTCGGCCTGCAAACATATACCCCTGCAAAAGGTAAAGGGAATCGAGCATTCCTACGCGTGTCCCAGCATCGCCAGATATAATTTCCACGCCTACTCAGGCAGCGGCCGATTGCTTATCGCCAAGGAAATGTTGACTAATGGATTTCAATACACCGATAAACTCCTTGATATAGTCTATAACTGCCAGATGTGCGGCGCCTGTGACACATCCTGTAAATACGCCATGGACATGGAGGTGCTCCTGCCCATCAATGAATTCCGCATCAAGTGCGTCGAGACAGGTCACACCCACCCCGCCCTGGACAGGGCAATCACCAGTCTGCGCAAGCAGGGCACGATGATACCGGGCGCTAAGGGGAAACGCGCCGCCTGGGCCCAAGGGCTGGGGCTTAAAGACGCCACCAAGGAAAAAGTGGAGGTGTACTATCATGTCGGCTGCCTGGCCAGCTATGACAAGAACTACCAGAAGCTGGCCAAAGCGACGGCTAAGATACTGAAGAAGGCCGGCGTCAACTTCGGCATCGGCTACGAAAACGAGAGCTGCTGCGGCGGCCGAGCCTTCCAGATGGGCTATAAGGAAGACTTCCTGAAACAGGCCAAGAAGAACATGGACATGCTTAAGAAAGCCGGCGTAAAAACACTGGTAACGAGCTGCGCCGACGGCTATCAGGCCTTCAAGGTGCTCTACGACAAATACAATCTCAAGGGTGACCTGGAGGTGCTGCATATCACCGAATATCTGGCCCGCCTGATTAAAGAAGGCAAGCTCAAGCTGAACAAGAAGGTCAACCTGACCGTTACCTATCACGACCCCTGCTATCTGGGTAGGCTGGGCGAGCCCTGGATACACTGGCAGGGGAAAAAGATTCCGGGCTACAAGTTTGTCTTCGACCCTCCCAAGGTATACCGCCGGGGCACTTACGGCGTTTACGAGCCGCCGCGGGAGGTGCTCAAGAGTATTCCCGGGGTAAAGCTCTTTGAGATGGACCGGATCAAGGAATACGCCTGGTGCTGCGGCGCCGGCGGCGGCGTCAACGAGTCCAACCCCGAGTTCGCCAGGTGGACGGCAGGAGAGCGCATCGAAGAAGCCGAGTCCACCGGGGCTGAGGCGCTCGCCACTGCCTGTCCCTGGTGCGGGAAGAATTTTAAAGAAGCTATCAAGGAAAGCGGCAGTAGCTTAAAGGTCTACGATATTGTTGAAATAGTAGGGAAGGCAATCTAAAAAAAGGGGGCAATGAGTCATGGCTTTAAGCAAAGATATATATAAGGAGTTCGAGGATGTGGTGGGGGCGGAGAATATTTCCGATGACCCGGCCATAAAAGACGCCTATCGTTCCCCGGATTTAACCGTGATTCTTCCCGGGAGCACGGAAGAGGTTGCCGCCGTTATCAAGCTGTGTAACAAGCACAAGATACCCTACAAAGCGCAGAGTACGGGATGGATGCTTTTCGCGCCCACCTACGATTTTATTTTCTTAGACTTGAGAAGGATGAACCGCATCATCGAAATCAACGAGAAAAACATGTATGCCGTGGTCGAGCCCTATGTAATCTCAGCAGAGCTGCAGGGCGCGCTGTTCAAGAGGGGCATGATATGTAACATAAAGGGGTCGGGCTCCACCTGCACCGCCATCGCCATGTCCGGCCATGGCCATATGGGACTGACCACCAGCACCGGAGACCGAAACGACCTGGCCACGGAATGGGTAACCGATGAAGGGGAGATAATCAGGGTGGGGACGCTGGGGGCTTCCGACGAGTGGTTCTGCGGCGACGGGCCGGGGCCGTCTCTGAGGGGCATACTCAGGGGCGGGGGGGTAATTACCAAACAGGCGACTAAAGTTTATCACTGGCCGGGGCCCTCGGAATATCCGCTGGAAGGTTTATCACCCCGCTACACCCTCAGCCAGAAACCGTCAGAGATGAACATGATGGTGCGCTATTTCTCCTTCCCGTCAATCGAGAAGCTGATTGAAGCGGAACTCAAGATAGGTGAAAGCGAAATAGCCTT
>CAZPLG010000049.1:0-9213 GCA_964587415.1 uncultured Dehalococcoidales bacterium
ATGTCACCGTTGCCTGCGAGGTGTGTAAGGGGAAGCGCTATAACCGCGAGGCTCTGGAAATCAGGTTCAAGGGCAAGAATATCGCCGAGGTGCTGGATATGACGGTGGAGCAGGCGCTGGCCTTCTTCGAGCATTTCCCCAAGGTGAAAAACAAGCTGCAGACATTGCGGGATGTGGGGTTGGGCTACATTCGTCTCGGCCAGCCCGCGCCCACGCTATCCGGCGGCGAGGCGCAACGGGTGAAGCTGGCTACCGAGCTGTCCAAGCGCTCTACGGGGCGGACGCTCTATATCCTCGATGAGCCGACAACAGGCCTTGCCTTCGAGGATGTCGCCGCGCTGCTGCGGGTACTCCAGCGCCTGGTTGACGGCGGTAACAGCGTGGTGGTCATCGAGCATCACCTGGACGTGATGAAGAATGCTGACCATATCATCGACCTGGGTCCGGGGGCGGGCGACGGTGGGGGCTATATCGTCGCCACCGGCACCCCGGAAGAGATAGCTAAAGAGAAGTCTTCCGCCACCGGCCAGTATCTGGGTCGGGTGTTGCATCGGGGCAAGGATATGGAGTATGCTTTGACCGGTTGACTGATTAGGAGTATTTCCATTTCTGTAGGTGGTATTGGCTAGCGGGCGCAAAGCCCGTCTTTTTCTACGAATGGCATCCTGAGGGTGAGTTTGTTGTGCCTAAGCGGGAAGTTTCGACCTTAACTGCTGCCAAGAAGCCAGGGTTTTTCTATGGCCATGTTATCGTTTTGATTTGCTTCTTTATCATGCTGTTGGCATTCGGCACGTTTTACGGCTTCGGCGTCTTTTTCAAACCACTGTCCACGGAGTTTGGCTGGACACGGACCGCGACCTCAGGAGCCTACTCGCTGGCCGCCTTTCTGAGTGGCCTTCTGGCTATCGTCATGGGCAAGCTTACCGACCGGTTTGGTCCCCGAATAGTGATGACATTCTGTGGCTTCCTTTTAGGTCTGGGCTACTTGTTAATGTCACAGGTCAGTTCTATCTGGCAGCTATACCTCTTCTATGGAGTGGTAATAGGTGTGGGCATGAGTGGTTTCTTTGTCCCTCCGTTATCTACGGTAGCTAGATGGTTTGTCAAAAGAAGAGGGATAATGACTGGTTTTGTTGTCGCTGGCATAGGTATCGGCACCTTGGTTATCCCTCCGGTAGCTAACTGGCTCATCTCCAGGTGGGGCTGGGACACCGCCTACCTTTTAATCGGCGCCGTAGCTTTAGTCTTCATAATATTAGCCGCTCAGTTCTTAAGGCTTGACCCGAGTCAAATGGGGCTATTGCCTGACGGAGAGAAGAAGGAGGCAGCGAGTTTGAAGCTGTCTGCCCCCGGGTTTTCTTTTCGAAAGGCGGTGGCCAGCTGGCAGTTGTGGGTGCTTTTCGCTATACTATTCTGTTTTGGTTACTGTTTACATACTATTGTTGCCCACATTGCCAACTATGCTACCGATATAGAAATTTCAGCCGCAGTTGCGGCCAGTATTTTAGCGGTTGTTGGAGGGTTAAGCATTCTGGGCAGGGTTGCCACCGGTAGTATTACCGATAGGGTGGGGAGCAAACCGCCGCTTGTCGTTAACCTTATCCTGATGTCAGGCGCTCTATTTTGGCTGGTAGCGACTGGGGAGTTGTGGACGCTTTACCTGTTTGCCGTTATTTTCGGGTTCGCTTATGGTGGTTTGGCGGCAATGGAATCGCCAATAGTTGCTGAGTTATTTGGCTTGAGTTCACACGGCGTTATCATGGGGGTTTCTTCGTTTGGCTTCACTGTCGGCGGGGCGGTTGGTCCGGTGGTGGCTGGTCGTATATTTGATGTATTTGGTAGTTATCAGATAGCTTTCCTGATTTGCGCTGTGGTTAGTATTTCGGGTATTATATTAGCGTGGCTGTTAAGGCTACCGGTAGTTAGTAAAGGAGACAGATGACTCGAGACGAAGCCCTTGACTCTATCGCCGTCAATGTAGAGAACCAGAACACCATCAAGCACATGCTGGCTACCGAGGCTATCATGCGCGCTCTGGCCAAACGCCTGGGTGAGGATGAGGAGGAGTGGGGGCTTACCGGGCTGCTGCACGACATCGACATGGAGCTCACCGAGGGCGATATGAGCACCCACAGCAAGCTGGGCGCCGACCTGGTCAGGGAGATGGGAGCCAGCGAGGCTATGGCCCACGCCGTACTCTGCCACAACGAAGCCCACGGTATTCCCCGCGAGAGCCAGCTCGATAAAGCCCTCTTTTGCGCCGACCCGCTCACCGGCCTCATCATCGCCGCCGCCCTGGTGCGCCCCGACAAGAAATTAGCCAGCGTTGAGGCCAAGTCGGTGAGGAAGAAGTTTAAAGAGAAGAGCTTTGCTGCCGGGGCTAATAGAGAACAAATCGCTCGGTGCGCCGAGCTGGGGGTTGAGCTCGACGATTTTATCGAGCTGGGCTTAAAGGCAATGAAGGGTATTGCCGAAGACCTCGGCTTGTAGAATCAGCTTAGTTCCACCGTTGAACCCTGGGCTGTTTTCACCACATTGATTCGGCTGGGGAAGGCGTCTCTAAGTTCCTCCATGTGGGTGATAACCAGTATCTTATCGAAGTCGTCCTGTATAGAGTTTATCGCCTCTTTCAGTTTTTCAATGCCGGAGCTATCTTGAGTGCCGAAGCCCTCATCGATAATCAGGGTGGGGAGGGGTGCCCCGGCCCTTCGGGCTAAGAGCTTGGACAGAGCGATGCGGACGGCAAAATCAATGCGAAAGGCTTCGCCGCCGCTGAACATTTCGTAGTTTCGCGTGCCCAACTCGTCGGCGATATTGATATCCAGTGTTTCCACTGTCTCACCTTTCTTTGTCTGCCTTTGGGTTTCCATCTTAACGTGCATGCGGTTATCGGTCATCCGCCCCAGCAGGCGGTTAGCTTCCGCCTCGATTTCGGGCAGCGCCATCTCGATAATCAGCGCCTGTATCCCCTTTTTGCCGAAGGCTTGCGCCAGGTCTTTGTAGATTTTCGCCTCCCGCGAAGCCTTATTCAGCAGTTTCTCCTTTTCTCCCTTTCTTATCTCCAGTTCCGAGCAGCGTTCCAGCCTGGACTTCACGCTCCACATCAACTCCTGGGCTTGCTTTTGTTGTGCCGCCAGCGTTTGGTGTTCGCTTTCCGCCTGGCTTAAATCGGTGGTGAGCTGGGGTAGGGCTTCCAGCTCGCGGCTCAAGTCCTGCCCTTTTTTGGTGTCGGCTTCCAGCCTCTGGCTTAACTCCCCGCTGGCTTCCTCGGCTTTAGCTACCGCCTCTCTTTCCTGACTGAGCAGCCGGTCGGCTTCCTCCAGTCGGCGCTTGGGGCTTTCGTATTTTTCCAACTCGGCGAGGCGCTGGCGGAGCTGTTCATGCTGCGGCGAATCGTAGTCGAGCCTGTTTAGTTCCCCTTCGACCTGGGCTAACGCCGGCTGCTCCTCGGCGGCGAAGTCTTTCCCCGCTAGGCTCTGTTCGATTTCGCTGATTCTTCCTTTTGCTTGGTTGAGCTGGCTATCGACGGCCTGGACCTCGCTGATGCTCTGATTGAGCAGGCTGACCTGGCTCTGTGCCGAGGCTTTATCCTGATTTAGCTTTGTTTCCAACGGCGCCAGTTCGCCTTCCAGCGTCAAAAGCCCCTTTTTCTTGCCGGCCAGCTCGGCGCGGCTTGACTCCAGCGAACTGGATTTGCCGTCCTGTTCGGAGGCGTAGTTGTCCTGAATTCGTTTCAGTTCCTCTTCACCCAGCTCGGTTCCGCACAACGGGCACTTAGCCTCGGCCTGGGTTGAGAGGGCATCGATGTTTTTCGTTATCCCGGCTATCTCCCTTTCCAGATTGGTCAAGCCGGACTCAAGGTAGTTTATCTGGGTGCGCAGCTCCTGACTGGCTTGCTTCTTTGCCTTCAGCTCCTCTTCTTCTTCCGCCAGTTGTTGCAGTCTGGCTTGCGCCTGCTGCAGCTCGTTTTTGAGCTGGGGCAGCTTTGCCGACTTGGCCTCTAGCTCGGCAATCTGGCTCTCGACTAGTTTATGGTCGGTAAGCAGTTTTGCTTGCGCCCGCTCGATAGCCATCTCCAGCTGGCTCTTCTTTTCCTTCAGCTTGACCATCAGCCCCAGCTTCTGGTTCAGCTCCTCGTTTTGTTTGCGGGCTTCGGCTAGCTGGGCATAGCCTTCTTCTATCTCCGGGCGCTGGGCTATTAGCTCTTCGTGTTCCTTGATGCGGGCTTGATATTGCTCAACTTCCTGCTCGCGGCGCTCCAATTCTCTTTTGGTGGCGGCGATGTGCTCCTCAAGCTGGGTTAACTGCTGCTTCTTATTCTCTAGAGCCTCTTTCTCTTTCTTGAGCTTAGATAGCTTTGTTTCGTGCTCGGTCAGGCTCTCTTCTACCTGCGCCAGCGCCGCCTGCGCCTTCGCCAGCTCGGCTTCATGGGCTGGCTTCTGGGCCAGTTCCCGGCTGATTTCCTCCAGGGCGCTTTCCAGCTGTCCCCCCTCCGCCTCCTGTTCTTTAGCCAGCTCTTTAGCCCGCTGCTCCAGCTCGTCGTAGAAGGCTAGCCCCAGTATGTTGCCCAGCACCTCCTTGCGCTTTGTCGGCGGCTGGCGGGTGAATTCGTCGGCGTGTCCCTGCCTGAGAAAGGCGCTGTTGATGAAGGTGGCGTAGTCCATGTGCAGGGTGTTGATGACCTTCTGCTGGGTCTGGCTGATGCTGTCGGCGCTGATTGACTTGAAGCCGCCGTTGGCGGCTATCTGAAAGTCGAGCAGGCTCTTGCCCGCCCCGCCCCGCCGCTTGGGCTTGGCGTGCTTGCGGATGATGCGGTAGCCCTGCTCGCCCACGGTGAAGTCGAACTCCACCTCCATCTCGTCCTGCCCTGAGTGAATGAGAGGGTCGTCGCTCTTGGAGGTGTTGCGGGTCTTGCCCCAGAGCGCCCAGGTCATGGCGTCGATGAGGGCCGACTTGCCGTTGCCGTTGTCACCCGAGATGCAGGCGGTGTGGATGCCGTTGAAGTAGAGCGGGGGCACGTTGTCACGGTAGGGCATGAAGTTGCGCAACGACAGCTTGACGGGAATCATTTGAGGTTATTGTAGCACAAGTCGGGGGTAACGGTGTAAAGAGCGCCAGGTGGCTGTAGGCGTGATATGAACAAGGTCTGTTGACATAGCTGGTGGGTGATGGCGTAAAAGCCGAAGATATACAGCTAACCTTTTGTTTATCTCTGCGTTATAATAAATAGAGACGGCGAAGGAGGGGCTTTGTCGTGAAAAAGCTGGTAATTGGGCTGTTACTGGTAGCGTTAATGCCGTTAGCGTTGCTGGCGGGGTGTGCCGGGTCAACCGCGTCACAGGATAATGCCGCACGGGTAATATCCAGATTGAAGCGACCATCAACGGCCTGGGGGAGGGAGAAGAGGCCGTGCTCTGCCTGGCGCGGAACACAGTCGACTCGGACGAAGTCCTGCTTGAGAAGAACGTGACCGGTGACGGCGAGGCGATAACGGTAGAATTAGACGCCAGCCTCGAAGACAGTTATTATCAACTGGTCCTGGAAGCCCCAGGTAAGTATTTCCGCGACCCTAAAGGGTATTCTTTTCAGGTATGGCAGTCTGAAATAGTGAACCCTACTGGCAAGTTAATTGTTTTCGACCTTATTCCGCCAGAGGCTCAAGCCTTCCGGCCCTATCATGGCTCGGATGGGGGGGGTGGATGTGTCGGAAGATGGGTGGCTGCCCTACATGTTAGAGGCAACGGTTAGCCTGTCGGCGCCGGAGAGGGAGGGTGAGCCAGTGACACCCTTGGCGGGGGAACTATTTCGGGGTTGACTCCGGAGGACTTGGTCACGGGGAATGTCTTTACAGCGGATGGTCGGAGGACAGGCGGTTTCACTATGATGGGCAATGGCCAGTGGGAAATGGTTATGCATCGTACCGGCGAGTACACGATAACCGCTGAGGCAGAGGGATATACTGTCGAGCCGGCAAGTTATAAGATTTTGGTCGAGGATGAAGAGGATGAAACTGCCTATGTTGTCGAGGACGGCGAGATTGGTGAAGAGGCGTTGCACCTGGACTTTCATTTTTCAGCCGAGTGATTCCCGAGCTTAGGTAAGAAGGGAAGAAGAAGCCCTCCCGGATTAAGAGGGCTTCTTCTTTCGCTTATATCGTGCTGTGCCTTACTGCACTAATCCGCCATCCCCCACGCCCACAAAGACCAGGGTAAACGTTATATTACCTCCGGCCTGCAGTTGCTGAGTTGCCGCTACGTCAATGCTATAGAGAGTCATCCCTTCGGGCCCACCGGACCTGTACGTCAGTGTGTAACTTCCGGCCGGGCAGTTGTCGAAGGTGTAGGATACGGAGCCGTATGAATCTACATATGGTCCGGTCAGGGTAAAGCTGACAGCGCCGGTCCAGGGTGCGCCGTTAGCGGTGGCATTGACGGTGACAGTGCCTTTAGGCTGAGAACTGAAGTAAAGGGTAAAGGTTATATTGCCACCGGAGGGCAGGTTTTGCGTTGGTCCTGGTGAGATGCCCGTTAGCGACGCTCCGATGGGGCCGCCGGAGTTATAGGTAAGGGTGTAAGTCCCCGGCGGGAGGTTTGTAAAGCTATCAGGCATTTTGGTGCTGGCATCCGACACCGGGCCGCTGATGCTGTATTGAATCGCGCCGGAGCCGATCGCGGTTTGCCAGGACTGACCGTCGAGGAGCGCGTTGACCGTTATCGTGCCCGTCGCCGTGGAGTGGAAGACCAGGTTAAAGGTTATTATTCCACCACCACTTACCGATTGGGTTGACGACGGTGAAATACCGGCGAAAGTGGCTCCCGAAGGACCGCCCGAGCGATAGGTGAGCGCGTAAGTCCCGTCGGGCAGGTTGCCCAGGTTCTGCGGCACCGAGGCGTCGCAATCCGAGAAGGGCCCCTGTATGCAATAACTAACATTTCCCGACCACGGTTGGCCGTCCAGGGTGGCAGTGATGCTGACTGTGTTTAAAGCTCCTGTGGCGAAGTTCATGGTGAACGTCGTGGTATGATTAGCCGACGTGGTCTGTGTCGGTTGCGGGGTAATGCTCATCAGGGCTGAGTTGGGCGGGCCGCCAGATTTATATACCAGGCTGTAGGTGCCGACGGGAAGGTTGGTGAAGGTATAGGGCGCTATGTTGTGAGAATCCTGCAGCGCCCCGTGTATGGTATAGACAACACCACCGGTCCAGGTGGAGCCGTTGAGAGTTGCCTGAACCTTGATTTGACTGGTGTTTTCCGAGTGGAAGTTGAGGGTGAAGGTGGCGGTTGTACCCGAGGTCACGGCCTGGGTCGGTTGCGGTGAAATGCTGCCCAGCGTCGCCCCGGCGGGACCGCCGGAGTTGTAGCCCACGGTGTAGTTTCCGGCAGTCAGGTTGCTGAACGTTTGCGATACGGAAGTCCCGGAATAGCCCTGTGGCCCGGTTATCGTATAGTTGACGTTGCCCGTCCAGGCGACTCCGTCGAGGGTAGCCTGGACCTGGAGCCCGCTGATGCCCGTGGTGGCAAAGTTCAGGGTGAAGGTTATCGTGCCGCCGGTGGATAGTGTCTGGGTGGCGCCCGGTGTAATATTGGATAAGGCGGCTGCGGAGGGGCCCCCGGAACTGTAGCCTAATGTATAGCTTCCGACAGGTACATTGCTGAAGGTCTGGTTTACGGAGGCGCCCGAGTAGGTCTCTGCCCCACTTATGCTGTAGCTAACGTTTCCTGTCCAAGGGGAACCATCGAGGGTAGCCTGGACTACGATAGTCCCCACCTGTGGAGCAGCCCCCGGCGTTTGGAAGGACCAGGCGGACGACCATTCCGATACCTGGTTATCCTTACTGGCATTTACCTTCCAGTAATAGGTCTGTCCCTCGCTTAGCTCGCCGCTGGGTATGGTGTAGCTCGGACTGCTAATGCCCGATTGGTCTATGACCAGGTTTTGGAAGCTGCTGTCAGTTGATAATTGAAGGCGGAACGAGGCATCGGCATACTCATAGTTCCACGACAATATCGGGGTCAGCGATGTAACAGAGCTGCCATTCGCCGGCGTCTCCAGGCTAACTTCCGGCGTTGGAGCCTCATTACAGCCCAGCAGGCTTACCGCACATATAAGCAGTAGGATTACAAGGTACTTCATATACTTCTTCATTGATAAGGTCCCCCCTTTGGGTTTACTCTAAACGTCTTTATATATATCTAGCTGGATTAAGACTATGTCATTATATCCATGTTGTCAATGAACTAATAGTCATGTAAAGAGCCATAAATAGGTACTATTGTCCCATGCCAGGAAGGGTAACTAGTACATAAGTATAATGAAAAGGCCCTACCTTGTGCTATTAAGGCAGGGCCTTTGGTTTGCATATAGAGTTTTCTACTCCTGTCGGTTGAACGCCCATATGGCGCCGAGAAGCAATACTACGCCCACGGCCGTGACCAGCAGCGCCGATTCCCAGATGCCCATGGTATGGCCGAATATGGTTACTCCGGCAGCCTCGGTGCCCAAAAAGACCTGGCGGATGGCGTCGATACCATAGGTAACCGGGTTAATCTTGGAGAGTATCTCCATCCAGGTAGCCACGCCGGTGAGCGGGAAAAAGATACCGGAAAGGAACATCATCGGGAATATCACCAGCTGCATGGTAATCTGGAAGCCCTGTTGGGAGCGCATGCGGGCGCCGATGAGGAGGCCCAATGCGGACATGGACATGGAAAGGATTATTATCAGCGGTATCAATGCGAGTACTATTCCCCAGCTGAGAGAAACGCCAATAATAGGGGCAACCACCAGCATAATGATACCCTGCATGATAGCAATGCCGATGGCACCGGCGGCTTTGCCCAGGAGTATGCCGCTGCGGTTTAAGGGCGAAACCAGCACCTCTTTGAGAAAACCGAACTCCCTATCCCATACAATCGACACTCCGGACATTATTGAGGTCATCAGCACCGTCATGGCCAGGATACCCGGGTACATAAACTGGAGGTAGTCCACCCCCGGCATCATCTGGCCGATAAGCTTGCCGAAGCCGGCGCCGAATATTACCAGGAATAGAATCGGCATACTAAAAGAGGAAATCATACGCATCCGATCCTGTATAAAGTGCAGGAACTCCCGATAGGCTATTACCCATATTGAATGAAAAAACTTTGTCATCTCTGTTAATGACCTCTCATTCTCATTTTTCTCTTCATATGCTGCATCTGGTCTACGTCT
>CAZPLG010000050.1:0-1738 GCA_964587415.1 uncultured Dehalococcoidales bacterium
TAGCGCCGGATAATACCCCAGGCGGCACCGATGAAGATGAAGACGGCAAAGAAGTCCATTACCCAGACCGAATAGAAATAAAACTGGGTATCTTCCAGACCTATCAGGCCTAAGCCTTCCGTTAAGATAATGAAGAAGAAATAGAAAATGATGGAGATAAAGAAGCCCCATACCATCAGGGCGTGGCCTAACGGCGCCCGGTCCTTCAGCCGGAAGTTCTTGAGCTGGCAGAGCTGGCTAATGACGTAGACCGTCGTGTCCCAGAGCGCTCTGGCCCGGTTTTTCGAGGGTGTCTCCTTCTGTCCCAGAAACATGTACTGCCAGAGCTGCCGGAGACGGTAGAAAAACAGCCCCAGGGTGATTAGTAACACTCCCCAGAACAGTGCGTAAAAGAGAGATGTTCCTGGCATAAAGATATCCGCTGACATAATTTCTCCTATCCAGGTCCAATCAGGACATTAAGATTTAGAATGCTCCAAGATATTTTAGCGCAATCTGATGACGGCGACAAATATTCCTATAGCTATGGCTAATATATCAAGCGAGTGGAAAACGGCATCGTATTTAAAAAGCATGTTACCGGGTATGCTGGCCAGGTAGCTTACGGGTATGGCGACAGCCCCAATCAGAGCCAGCCATTTGCCGCGTTTGCGGTTGACGGAAAGACCGACCACTTCGCCGATAGCGTAGCCGATGCCGCCCGCCAGTATTAAGTTGACGTAGATGTAGGGCAGAAATCCCCGCAGTATCCCCCAAATAAAGCCGGTGGCGATAGCCATGCCCAGCGCCGTGCCGGCCGCAATCAGGTATTTTTTAGCGGAAAGGCGGTAGGTGGGTAGCTTGGTCACCCTGGCGCAGTCGGGGCACTTGGCCCCCACCGGTGTCTCCACCATGCACTTGGGGCATATCGGCTGGCCGCACTTGCCGCAGCGTAAATTGGTTTCAACGTCGGGGTGAAAGGCGCATTTCATCGGGCAGGATTAGTCCTTTCCCGCTTTTTTGGGTTTTGCCCGCTGCTGGTTTATCCAGGTTTCGCGGTCCCTGATGTCGCGGTCGAAGAGCAGGCGGTTGAGTAATAGCTCCCCCGTCGGCACCGAGGCCGAAACCTGTGTTCGGCGCGGGGTCAGCCGCCTGATGACCATTATTATAAACATGGCGACAAAGCCTAGAATCAGCTCCAGCGGCTCGCCGACCGCCCAGCTGACGATGGGCATAGCGGCCACGGCGATGCCTATTCCCTCCGGTATTCTACGCACGGTAAACAAGTTGATTATCATAATTGCCAGGAAGGCTATCAGCGACCAGGGTATTAAGCCGTTCACCAGGGGGACTATCAGCGCCACTCCCATGATGGTGGAAATGCCCCTGCCGCCGCTGAAGCGCAGAAAGACGGGCCAGTTGTGCCCGACAACGGCGGCGATGCCTATGATTACCTGCTGGGTTAGGTCCAGCCCTACCAGGTGGGCTACCCAGACCGCCGGCATCGCCTTGCCGGTGTCAAAGAAGCCTACCATGATGGCTATCCAGCGGGCACCGACCTTTATCAGGTTGGCGCCGCCGACATTACCGCTGCCGTACTGCCTGAGGTCTATCCGCCGCGTCCACCAGGCGGCCAGATAGGCGGCGGGAATGGCGCCCATAAGGTAGCCGCCGACCAGTAACAGGATGAACTCAACAAGCATAGACTCTCCTCATAAGATAAGGTTGGGGTTTCTCTCTTTAGCCAGGGCGATGAGCC
>CAZPLG010000050.1:1838-9165 GCA_964587415.1 uncultured Dehalococcoidales bacterium
CCCCCGGCTTTGACGATTATGGCCGCCGCCTCGGCGGGGAGCATCTTTTCCCGTTCGACGTAGGCGGGCTTGCCGTGCCCCAGGTATTCGTCGAAGGCGTCTTTGAACGAGGGGACGTGGTCCTTTTCCATCATGGCCTGGGCGATATGGGGGCGGCCGATGGTGCTGGTGCCGGCTATCTCCAGGACGCGCCGCCATTCGATATGCACGCCAAGCTCATCCAGTTTGGATACCATCTGCTCGGCGCGCCGCAGGCGGGAATCCTTGAAATCCTCCAGCTTGGCCAAAAATTCGGGGTCGTTGTAGTCGATAAAGTAGCCCAGGATATGCACCTCGCCCTGGGGGATGTCGGTGCTTATTTCGATGCCGGGTATGACGGTAAGATTGGGGAAGCTCTGCGCCGCCGCTTTAGCGGCGGCAATACCGTCCACGCTGTCGTGGTCGGTCAGGGCGATATAGACCAGCCCCCGCGCCGCCGCCTCCCGAATAACCTCGGCGGGACTCAGCCGGCCGTCGGAGGCGGTGGAGTGCACGTGGAGGTCGACCCGACCCAAGGCTAGTCCACCTCCCGGTAGATTCGTTCGATGCTCTTGGCCCGCCCCGTGTCGGCGATATCTACCATTACGGCATTGAGGGCGGACTTGCCCTTGCCCACCGACAGGCGGTGGTGGACGCCCGTCAGGAAGCGCTGGATGACGGCGTCGGTGTCGTCGCCGATAACGGAATCTATGGGACCGGTCATGCCGATATCGCTGACATAGGCGGTGCCCCCGGCTAAAACCTGGGTGTCGATGGTGCCCACATGGGTGTGGGTGCCCAGGACGGCGCTGACGCGCCCGTCCAGATATCGGCCCATAGCCACCTTTTCCGAGGTCGCCTCAGCGTGGAAATCGACGATGATAATGGGCTGTTCGAGTTCACCGAGCAGCTTGTCCATAGCCTGGAAGGGACAATCGAGGTTGCCGATGAAGGTGCGCCCCATTATATTGACCACGGCTACCTGCCCGATGGCCATATAGCCCCGGCCCGGCACCCCGGGCGGGTAGTTCAAGGGGCGCAGGATGGGCATCTGTCCCTCTAGATAGGGGAAGATTTCCTTTTGCGCCCAGATGTGGTTGCCCGAGGTTATCACGTCGACGCCGGCATCCATCAGCTCCCGGGCCGTTTCCGGGGTCAGCCCGATGCCGCCGGCGGCGTTCTCGCCGTTGGCGATAACCATGTCCAGGCTGTATTGCTGGCGGAGGTCGGGCAAAAGATAGCTTGCCGCCTTCCGACCCGGCTTGCCTACGATGTCACCGATAGCTAATATCAGCATTTTTCCTACTTGGCGTAATCTACGGCTCGGGTCTCCCGGAGCACGGTAACCTTGATTTGCCCCGGGTATTCCAGCCCCTCTTCTATCTTCTTGACGATGTCCCGCGCCAGCCTCATCGCCCCCAGGTCATCGATCTCTTCGGGCTTGACCAGGATGCGGATTTCGCGGCCGGCCTGAATGGCATATGATTTTTCCACGCCCTTGAAGTCGTTGGCGATGTCTTCCAGCTCCTTGAGGCGCTTGAGGTAGCGGTCCAGGGACTCGCGTCTGGCTCCGGGTCGGGCGCTGCTGATGGCGTCAGCCGCCGCCACGATAAAGCCCCAGACGCTGGTGGTATCGGTCTCGAAGTGGTGCTCGCCGACGCCTTGGACGACCTCGGGGGACTTATCCCACTGCTTGACCAGGTCGGCGCCGATAGCGGCGTGGGGACCTTCCACCTCTCTATCCACCGCTTTGCCGATGTCGTGCAGTAGCCCCGCCTTCTTGGCGGTAGCCACGTTGACGCCCAGTTCCCCGGCAATCATGCCCGACAGGTGGGCGACCTCGACGGAGTGGTTGAGCACGTTCTGCCCGAAGCTGGTGCGGTACTTGAGCCGCCCCAGCAGCTTGACCAGCTCGGGGCGCAGCCCGTGCACACCGACCTGGTATGCCGCCTGCTCGCCCGCGTTCTGGATAGCCGCCTCTACATCTTCCTTGGTCTTAGCGACCACCTCTTCGATGCGGGCGGGGTGAATGCGCCCGTCCTGAATAAGCTTGGTCAAAGCTAAGCGGGCTATCTCCCGCCGCACCGGGTCGAAGCTGGAGAGGGTTACCGCTTCCGGGGTATCGTCGACGATGAGGTCGACGCCCGTCGCCTGCTCCAAAGCCCGTATGTTGCGCCCTTCGCGCCCGATAAGCCTCCCCTTCATCTCGTCGCTGGGGAGGGGGACAGCCGCCACCGTTGTCTCCGATACCACATCGGAGGCGCAGCGCTGTATCGCCTGGGAAAGAATGTCCTGAGCTTTCTTATCGGCTTCCTCCCTGAAGTTGGTCTCCCATTCCCGCAGGCGCCGCGTGGTCTCCTCTTCCATCTCGGATTCTATGGCGTCGAGGAACAGCTTTTTAGCCTCGGCGGTGGACATGCCCGAAATCATCTCCAGTTGCTTTAGCTGCTTGGCCTTGATTTCGTCCAGTTCGCTGCGGACCGCGGCGGCCTCCTTTTCCTTGTTGGTCAGGTTGCGCTCCCGCTGCTCCGCGCCTTCCAGCTTCCTGTCCAGGGCTTCCGTCTTTTGCGACAGGCGGTTTTCCTGGCGTTGCAGCTCGGAGCGCCGTTCCCGGTAGTCGGCATCGGCCGCCGACTTTGTCTTGTCGACTTCCCGCCTCGCCTCATTGAGCGTTTTCTTAGCTTCTTCGCTGGCTTCGGACTCTATTTTGGCCGCTTTTCTCTGCGCTAGGCGGATCTGGCGGTTGACGGCAAACCTCCGGAAGAGGAAGATAGCCATGCCGCCGAAGACGACGCCGATGACGAAGGCGAAGAAAACAGCCAGTATTCCCGTCATTGTCATTTTATTCCCCCTTATTTTTACTTTTCCTTGCCCCGGGGAATAGGTTACGGATAGCTAATACTAACCACTTTGCCCCTTTGGGGTCAAGGTAAGAGTCTATCTTTGACCTACTCCTTCACTTCCTCCCAGACCTTTTTTACGGTATTGTTTATCACTCCGTAGCCGAAGCCACGGCGCTTGAGATATTCGCCGAGGCGGTGGCGGAAGCCCTGGTAATCGACTGCGGGCAGGCTGCGCGCCCTGGCTATCGCCGCCTGGTAGGCGCTGCCTTCGTCATCGACGTCGGCCACCACCCGCTCGATGACTTCGTTGGCGACACCCTTTTGCTTGAGCTCATGGCGGGTCAGCCACTGGCTGCGCGGGCTGAAAGACTGGCGGTTTTCTTTCCAGAACTGGGCGAAGGCCAGGTCGTCGACCAGGCCCTGCTCTCTGAGCCTGGCTATGGCCGTTGCCACATTGTCCTCGCCGAAGCCGCGCCGCCGGAGCCGCTCTCTCAGCTCGGACTCGCTGCGCGGACGGTAGGCGAGGTAGCGGAGGGCAGCGTCGAAGCAGCGCTGGGACAACTCGGCGCCGGCCAGTGCTTCGATATCGCCCTCGGAAAGCTCCTGCCCTACCTTCAAGTTCTCTTTTACCGCCACCTCGGCTTCCAGGCTGAAGGCGAACTTTTCGTCTAAGAATATATTGACCCGCCTCTTTCGCCTCTTCCCCTCCCCGATGGCGGTGACCCTTTTCATCCTTTTTCTCTCCTAAAAGACATAAGGCCAAGGCATTGCGCCTCAGCCCTATATATTATCCGTTTATATTTTAAAATTGCTTATTAAGGGTTATGGGTGATGACGGCTGAGGCTCTGACCTGCTGCTCGATCTCCTCGGCAAGCTCGGGATTCTCACTCAGGTAGTGTTTGGCGTTCTCCCTCCCTTGCCCCAGGCGAACATCACCATAGGAGAAAAAGGCTCCGGACTTCTTGACTATCCCCTGCTCCACACCCAGGTCGATAAGGTTGCCTTCCTGGCTGATACCGTGGTCGAACATGATGTCGAATTGAGCCATTTTGAAGGGTGGGGCAATCTTATTCTTGACCACCTTGGCCCGCACCATGTTGCCGATGGCGACATCGCCCTGTTTCAGGGTTTCGATGCGCCTTAAGTCTATCCTCACCGAGCTGTAGAATTTGAGAGCCCTGCCCCCCGGCGTTACCTCGGGGTTGCCGAAGATAATACCCACCTTCTCTCTCAACTGGTTGATGAATACCACGGCTGTGCCCGATTTGCCGATAGCGGCGGCGAGTTTCCTCAGGGCTTGAGACATGAGGCGGGCTTGTAAGCCGACATGGGCGTCTCCCATCTGCCCCTCGATCTCAGCCTGGGGTACCAGTGCCGCTACACTGTCGATAACGATGACATCAACCGCCCCGCTCCTTACCAGCGCTTCGGTGATTTCCAGGGCTTGTTCGCCGGTATCGGGTTGAGAGATGAGCAGGTCATCAACATTGACACCACAGTTGGCCGCATAGTTGGGGTCCAGAGCGTGCTCGGCATCGATGTAGGCAACCGTGCCCCCGAGTTTTTGCGCTTCGGCAATTATGTGCTGGGCCAGAGTGGTTTTCCCTGAGGATTCGGGGCCGAATATCTCGGTAATCCGCCCCTTGGGGATGCCGCCGATGCCCAGCGCCAGGTCCAGCGCCAGCGAACCGCTGGGGATTGCCTGCACCTTTATCAGGGGGGCTTCCCCCAGCTTCATCACCGAGCCTTTGCCGAATCGCTTTTCAATCTGGCTGATAGCCAGTTCCAGCGCCTTAACCTTTTCTGTGGTCATATTCGCCTAGTTGAATAATAGCACAGACACCCCCCCAAAACAAGCAATTGCGGTCGTTTTATGTCGTGTGGGGAGAGTGGTTTTTGGGGGTCTTTTTCCCAACCAATACCCACCCTATAGAGGTGTCACCTCTATATACTTCTCTTCCCCCGCTCCCCACCCCGATTTTATCTATACCCGCCCGCCGCCCTTTAAGGTAAAGAGGGGCTCTGCCCCTCTTAAATACCCCGTGAGGTTGGGAACTCAAAAGTGGCGTCGGTCCCACATAATCTATTTGGGGGGAGTTAAAGAGGGGGCGAAGCCCCCTCTGGAAAAGACGTTTATAGGGTGGGTCGGTGTGGGAATAATTACCTGGGGGGTGGGGGGCTAAAGCTCAAGGTCAGCCACAGGCGGCGGCTGGCGCTTGTGTCCGGCGGCGGCGAAGATGGCCTTAAATTTCTCTTTGAGTGCCGCTGAGGCTTCACCAGAAGCCAGATAGCGGTCGAGCTCGTCGTAGCTAAACCCAAGCTCCTCCTCGTCGGTCTGCCCCTCCCATAGTCCTGCTGAGGGGGGCTTATCTATAATCGGCAGGGGAATGCCCAGAAACCGGGCCAGCTCTTTTAGCTGCCCTTTGAGCAGGCTGCCCAGGGGCTGAATATCAACCCCGCCGTCGCCGTACTTGGTGAAGTAGCCCAGGGCAAGCTCATCGCGGTTGCCCGAGCCGACCACGAGGTAGTTACGCTGGTTGGCGAAGTAGTATAGGGTGAGCATTCTTAAGCGGGCCTTGAGGTTGGCTTGAGCCAGGCGGCTGATGTCGGGTGACGCTTTCTCGTCGGGGAGCGCTTTGAGCAGGGTGTCGTAGCTGTCATCGAGAACCACCGTCTTGGTCGGGATGGAGAACCTTTGTGAAAGTGCCCGGGCATGCTCTATATCCTGATTGTGGCTATGGCAGGGCATAATCACGGCCAGCGTGTTCTGCGGGAAGGCGCGCTGGCAGAGCACTGCCACCACCGAGGAGTCCATGCCGCCGCTCAAGCCCAGCACCACCCCTTGGCATTTTGCCGCTGTTACCTGTTCCCTTATCCAGAAGGACAGACCTGCGGCTATCTCTTCTGAGTTCATCGGTTGTTGCTCCAAGTTGCCAGTAGTATACTACCCTGTAGCTATCAGGTCAAAGGATTTGAAGATGCCGAACGCTGACCTTATCCTGCACAATGCCAACGTAATAACCATGGAACCTGGCTGTCCTGCAGCGGAACTGGTGGCTGTCAAGGGCGACAGGATTCTATTGGTGGGCGATAACGAAAGGCTGGGGGAGGTGGGGGGGGCTAAGACCAGGGTTATCGATTGCGGGGGCAGGACGGTGGTGCCCGGCTTCAACGACGCCCACTGCCATATCCTCGGCTCTATCCGAAAGCGGCGCACTATTGACCTGAGTCCTGGGTCGGTTAAATCCATCGCCGACATCAAAGCCGCCGTCAGGAAGCACGGCCTTAGTACTCCGAAAGACCAGTGGATTATCGGCGCCGACTACCACGAGTTCTACCTGGCGGAGAAGCGCCACCCCACCCGCCGCGATTTGGACGAGGCGGCGCCGGAGCACCCCGTGGTCCTATTCCACCGCTCGCTGCACGCCAGCGTCCTCAACAGTATGGCGCTGGCGCGGGCGGGCATCACTAAAGAAACCCCTGAGCCGGAGGGTGGTGTTATCGATAGAGAGCTCGACACGGGCGAGCCGAGCGGGATTCTCTTCGAGATGTCGGCCTATGTCCGCGATAAGTTGCTGCCGCCGCTGTCCGAAAACGAATTGGCCGAGGGTATAGCCTCGGCCAACAGGCACTACCTTTCCCTGGGCATTACTTCGCTGCAGGATGCTTCGGTGAGCAACGACTACGCCCGCTGGAAGACACTCAAGCGTTTTCAGGATAACGATAGTCTCCAGAGCCGCGTTTCGATGATGTTCGGCTTCGATGCCTTGAGCCGGTTCCAGGAAAAGGGTATGGTTTTCGGCTCGGGTGACGGCGGGCTGCGGCTGGGCGGGCTAAAGATTCTGCTCAGTGAGGCCAGGGGGAGGTTGCAGCCGCCGCTGGAGGAATTAAGGCAGCAGGCTTTAGCCGCCCACGAAGCTGGCTTTCAACTGGCGATGCACTGCGTCGAGCCGGGCACGGTGGAAGCCGCTATCGCCACCCTGGAATATCTCGCTGGTCAATCGTCTCTAGCGGAACGCCGTCATCGTTTAGAGCACGTCTCCGAGTGCCCGCCCGAATTGCTTCAGCGTCTGGCGAAGCTCGGAGCGATGGTGGTTACCCAGCCTGTTTTTATCTACCACAACGGCGAGAGGTATCTGGCCACCGTTTCCCCGGAAAGGCAGCGCTGGCTTTATCGCATCGGGTCTTTTATTAGTAGTGGCTTAACGGTGGCCGCTGGCTCGGATTCACCGGTGGCCCCCGATAACCCGCTGCTCGGCATCTACGCCGCCGTCACCCGTCGGGCGGAATCGGGGCAACAATTGCTGCCCGAGGAGGCTATATCTGCTGAAAAGGCATTATCTATGTACACCACCAGCGCCGCCTATGCCTCGTTTGAAGAAGATATCAAAGGCTCTATTACTCTGGGAAAGCTGGCGGACATGGCGGTCTTGAGCGCCGACCCCTTGCGCTCGCCTCCCGAAGA
>CAZPLG010000051.1:0-9082 GCA_964587415.1 uncultured Dehalococcoidales bacterium
CTTGCATGCATAAGGCACGCCGCCAGCGTTAATCCTGAGCCGGGATCAAACTCTCCGTAAAGAATTATAAGCTTACTTAAAGAACCTTCCTTCCACTATCCAGTTGTTAAGGTGCGACTTAGAGTAAAGGAAATCGTATCACAACGCCCCTTCTTTGTCAATATTATTCGGCCCTAGTCAACCCACTGGGTGGTGGATAACACCCGGTAAACGCTAACCCTCAACTCCTCCTCCAAAAGCGGCTCCGCCTCCTTCATTATCTCCCCCCTCCTCTTCGACTCCTGCCAGTTCCGCCAGTGCTCCACACTATCCCAGGTGGTTATAATGGCCACGATAGAAGGGTCCTTATCGCTCACCAGGTTCTCGGCGCCCACATATCCCGGGTAGGACACGGCGTGCTCCCGCAACCTAAGTAAGACCGGTTGCAGGTCGGCGCCCTGCTTCAGCTTATATCCGTTGATAACCTTAATCACGACTTCCTCCTAATCCGGGCTAAGCCCCTTCCCCCAGACAGCCGCCCGTTCCCGCTCTCCCTCCGTCAAAGGCCCCTTGGTGCCCTCCACGAAAAAGCCCTCGGGCTCGGCTACCAGGTTGGCGCCCTTTTTCTTGAGACTGCCGGCGATTTTGCCCGCGGCGTAGCCGAAGATTTTGGTAAACCTGGTCGTAAGCCGGGTATCGAAGGCGGCGGCGTTCAGCCCGTTAATCTCCGCTTTGGTGATTCTGCTCAGGAAATCCCTGATGGCCTCCGTGGCTCGCCCCCCCTGGGTCGGCGCCCCCACCACCAGCAGCCCGATATTCTCCAGCTCCGGAGGTCCCACCTCCCCCGCCCGCAGTAGGCTGACCTCCCCCTCGATAGCCCCGGCGATAGCCTTGGCGATTTCCTCCGTGTTCCCGTAAAGCGAATCGTAGACCACTAAGGCCCTCATGGCTACACCTCCGTCCTATGCTCTATTATCCAGTGTAAAACAAAATCAACCAGCCCACAAGAGGTTTTGCCCCACCCCCCATGTTTTTCTTCCCACCCCAATTTTATCCATTCCCACCCGCCACCCTTTAAGGAAAAGGGGGCTTTGCCCCCTTTAAAACCCCCAAATCATTCTGCCATCCTGAGCGAGCGCAGTTCCACTCTGTCATTGCAAGTAGCGCAGCGACGAAGCAATCCCAAAGGAGTGGGGAGAGAAGTATATAGAGGTTACACCTCTATAGGGTGGGTATTGGGTGGGACGAAAAACGCACGCTAACTCCAAAACTTGACAACCCCCACAAGTATGCTATAATGGAATGTTTGGCAAGACTAACTTTTATAAGGAAACTATGATGGAAGGCAAACCGACCGCCAGCATGGAAGACTACCTGGAATCAATAATCATGCTGCGCCAGGGCAAAGAAGCCGTCAGGGTCAGCCAGATGAGCAAGGCACTCGGCGTCAAGATGCCCAGCGTCACCGGCGCCCTCAAAAAGCTCTCCGACGAAGGCCTGGTGGAACACCAGCGCTACGGGCGGGTGCAGCTTACCCCCGAGGGCGAAAAGGTCGCCCGGGACGTCTTCCGCCGCCACGAAGCGCTGCGCCGCTTCCTGGAAGAAATACTCAGTGTCAACGCCGAGACCGCCGCTGACGATGCCTGCAAGATGGAACACGTCATCAGCCCCCTCACCCAGAAAAGGCTGGCCAAGTTCATCGACTTCGTCCTAAGCCGCCCCAAGGTTCAGCCCTACTGGCTCAAGATGTTCGAGCGCTACGTCAACTACGGCGAGCTCCCCGAGGGCTGCCCGGAAAAGTGCTTCGAAGAGTAATTTTTTGCCCGAGAAAGTTAGATAGAGCAACAAAGGATTTGAGAGGAAGCCGAAAAGAAATGGATAAAGCGCCAACCACCCTGGTTCAGATGGAAAGAGGGCAGCGCGGCACCGTGCTCCAACTTCAAGGCGGCCGCGGGCTGGTCAACAGGCTCAACGCCCTGGGCATTCGCCCGGGCAAAAAGATAACCAAGGTCAGCGCCATGCTCATGAGAGGACCGGTAACCATCGAGGTCGACCGCGCCCAGATTGCCATCGGCTTCGGCATGGCTAAGAAGATAATCGTCAAACTGGACTAGTTTTATGACCAAGATTCTCCTCATGGGCAACCCCAACGTAGGCAAGAGCGCTGTCTTCTCCCGCCTGACCGGGGTCAAGGCCATTGTCTCCAACTACCCAGGCACCACCGTCAGCTACACCCGCGGGCAGATGAAGCTGGGCGCCGATACCGCCGAGGTCATCGACGTCCCCGGCACCTATACCCTGGAGCCCACCTCCCAGGCGGAGGAAATCGCCTCGGAGATGCTCGCTGGCGGCGACGTCGTGGTCAACGTGGTCAACGCCACCAACCTGGAAAGGAACCTCTACCTCACCCTGCAGCTATTGGAAAAGGGTATCCCCGTCGTCGTCGCCCTAAATATCTGGGACGACACCAAGCATCTGGGCATTGACATCGACGTCGACAAGCTGCAAGCCATGCTCGGCGTGCCCGTCATACCCACCGTGGCCGTCACCGGCCAAGGGATAAAAGAGCTGGTGGAAGCCATCCCCCGCGCCGCCTCCCCCCAACCACCCCCCGCCTCCAGCGACAAGCGCTGGGCCAGGGTAGGCCGCATCGTGGAAGAGGTGCAGCGCATCCGCCACCGCCACCACACCTGGCGCGAGCGCCTGGCCGACGCCACCGTCCGCCCCCTCACCGGCGGCGTCTTCGCCCTGGCGGTGCTGGCGTCCTCGTTCATCGTCGTCCGCTTCATCGGCGAAGGGCTGATTAACTATATCCTCAACCCCATCTTCGATAACCTATGGGCGCCCGTCCTCTTGAAACTAAGCCCGCTCATGGGGGACGGAGGCTTTTGGCATGATATCGTCATCGGCAAGGTAATCAGCGGCGAAATAGACTTCGTCCAGTCCTTCGGGCTGCTCACCAGCGGCCTCTACGTCCCCCTGGCCATGGTGCTGCCCTACGTCATTTCCTTCTACTTCGTGCTGGGCATACTGGAGGACACCGGATATTTGCCCAGATTAGCCGTGCTCATGGACAACGTCATGCACCGCCTGGGCCTGCACGGCTACGCCATCATACCCACCCTGCTCGGGCTGGGCTGCAACGTGCCCGCGGTGCTCTCGACCAGAATTCTGGAGAGCCAAAGGGAGAGGTTTATCGCGGCTACTTTGATATCCATCGCCGTGCCCTGCGCCGCTTTGCAGGCGATGATTATCGGCCTGGTCGGCGCCGAGGGCTGGCAGTACGTGGCTATGGTCTACGGCACGCTCTTTATCGTCTGGATTGTGCTGGGCTTCATCCTCAACCGCACCGTAAAGGGCTTTTCTCCCGAACTCTTGATCGAGATACCCCCCTACCGCCTCCCCCCCTGGCGCACCGTGCTGCAAAAGCTCTGGATGCGCACCTACGGCTTCCTGGTCGAGGCCATACCCATCATCCTGGGGGCGGTGGTGGCTATCAATGTCCTCTATTACTTCGGCGTCTTCGACGCCATCGCCAACTTCACCGCGCCCGTGGTCACCAATCTCTTAGGGCTGCCCAAGGAAGCCGTCACCGCCATCGCCATCGGCTTCCTGCGCAAGGATGTGGCCATGGGCATGCTGGCGCCCCTGGCGCTAACCTCCGGGCAGCTGGTGGTGGGCAGCGTGGTGCTGGCCATGTTCTTCCCCTGCATCGCCACCTTCGTCGTCCTGCTCAGGGAGTTGGGCGTGGTCAGGATGCTCAAGGCGACGGGGATAATGCTCGCCTCCGCCCTGATAGTCGGCGGGTTGCTTAATTTGATATTATAACCGTGATTTCATGTCGTCTGCACTGAAGAGGTATTTACTAATCGCCACCGGGACAATATGCCTGGCGATAGGGATAATCGGCATATTTACTCCCATACTGCCCACCACCCCCTTCCTCCTGCTGGCGGCCGCCTGCTATGCGCGCAGCTCGGCAAGATTTCATCGCTGGCTTATGAACAACAGAGTCTTCGGCAGCTATATCAGGAATTACACCGAAGGCAGAGGGCTACCGCTAAAGGTCAAGCTCTTCACCATCGCCCTGTTATGGGCGACAATTGGTATATCTATATGGGTAGCGGCTAACTGGATTGTAACCGCAATCCTCTTAGTTGTCGCTGTCGGCGTTACCCTCCACATTGCCTTTATCCGGGCCAGGAAAGACAGGCCAAGCTGATACTGTAGCCCCACCCCCCAGGTTGTTATTCCCACACCAGCCCACCCGGAAACGTCTCTCAAAAGGGGGCTACGCCCCCTTTCAAACCCCCCAAAATTATACGGGCTGACGCCACCTCTGGGGTGTTTAAGAGGGGTGAAACCCCTCTTTACCTTAAAGGGCGGCGGGTGGGTATAGATAAAATCGGGGCGGGGAGGTAAATCCTCAAATTAAGGAATATATAGAGGTCTAACCTTTGTAGGGTGGGCATTGGGTGGGATAAAACCACTTTCGCACAACAAGGTGGGGCGGCAGGGCTTACCCCCCAAAAAAAGAAGGGGGGCATTTCTGCCCCCTTTAAGTATTACGGGATACCAACTACTTCCCGAAATTCCGGAAAGCCAGCACCGCCGTAACCACCCCCACCGCCGCGAAAACCCCCAGCACCAGCAGCCCCATGCCGTAACTGCTCCAGTCGTAGCCGCTGACGAAGAGCGGCCGCACCGCCTCCACGGCGTAGTTGACCGGGTTGAACATCATAGCGGTGCTTACCCAGTCGGGCACCAGCTCGGCGGGCATCATGGCGCTGGAAAGGAACATTAATGGCAGCGAGAGCAGGTTGGCGATGACCACCAGCGCCGTCTGGCTGCGGGTGGCGATAATCAGGGCGTAGGACAGGCTGCAAAAAGCCAGCCCGATGAGCCAGACGATAACCAGCGTCAGGATAATGCCCCCCGCCCCAGTGGCCACGCTCACCCCCATGATGTAGACCATGCCGAAGATTATCAATATCTGTATGGTCAAGCTGGCCAGGGCGTTAAGGATGTTGCCGATTATCAGGGCGTAGCGGTTGGCTGGTGTAATCAGCATCTTATCGACCACGCCGAACTGGATATCCTGCAACATGTCAAACCCCGTATAGGCCGAGGAAAAGACGGCCATCATCACGATTAGCCCCGGGGCGAAGAAGAGCAGGTATTCCGAGGTGGGGAAACCGGGCATCAGGGCCAGGTTCTTGAAGAGCTGGGTAAAGAGCAGCAGCCATATCAGCGGCTGCGCCAGGCTGAAGAATATCCATACCGGCTCCCGCAGCCCGATGCGGAAGCGCCTTACCAGCGTGTACCAGACATCGCTCAAGAAATCCATCTATTTGCCCCCCTTCCCCACGTTATTGCGGGCGGCTTCCTCGGTGATGGTCCTCCCCGTGTACCTGATGAAGACGTCGTCCAGCGACGGGCGTGATACCGTGGTACTGGCCGTCTCCACGCCTTCTTTCTCCAGCAGGCGCAGTATGCGGGGCGTGGCTTCGTCGGCGCGGTCCACGTAGACATTGACGCCGTCGTGGGTGGCCATTATCTTCTTGACGAAGGGCTGCGCCGAGAGTATTTTTTCGGTCTTCTGGAATGTCGCCTTCTGCTCCTCGGCGCTGGCGGAAGGCATCCGCAGCGAAATGGCGTCGCCTTCGATAGCGCTCTTCAGCTCTTCGGGGGTGCCGGTGGCGATAATCTTGCCCTTGTCGATAATAGCCACGCGGTGGCTCAGCCGGTCGGCTTCCTCCAGGTAGTGCGTGGTCAGCAGTATGGTAATCCCCGCCTCGGAAAGCTTGCGCACGTAGTCCCAGATATTCACCCTTATCTGTATATCCAGCCCCAGCGTCGGCTCGTCCAGGAAGAGCAGCCGCGGCTCGTGCACCAGCGCCGTGGCAATCTCCAGCCGCTTGCGCATCCCCCCCGAATAGGTCTTCACCAGGCGGTTGGCGTCCTCGGTCAGGTTCACCAGCGCCAGCAGCTCGTCGATTTTCTGTTTAAGCGTGCTCCCCTCCATGTGGTGATAGCGCCCGAAGAGGTCCAGGTTCTCGCGGCCGGTGGCGTTCTCCATCAGCCCCGCCGCCTGCGCCGAATAGCCGATCATCTGCCTCACCTTCCGCGAGTCTTTGAGGATGTCGTAGCCGGCCACCGTTGCTGTCCCCGAAGTGGGCCGCGTCAGCGTGGAGAGCATGCGGATGGTGGTCGTCTTACCCGCCCCGTTCGGCCCCAGAAGCCCGAATATCTCCCCCTCTTTGATGTCCAGGTCGATATGGTCGACGGCGACTATCTGCTTGTTATAAATCTTGGTCAGCTTGTCGGTCACAATCAGGTCCATAAGCCTTTACTCCCCTTCTCGTTAAAATTCAAACCGGACGGAATCCGGCATAGCTTTATTCTTCCGGCCCCCTTACCCGCGAAGGCAGGATTATCAGGGCAATCACGGCGGTAACCGCCATAACTATGGTGGCGACCAGCAAAGCCTGCGCCGAGCCGGCGGTAAAGGCTTCGTTAGACTGGTCGATAATCAGCTGCGACAACTGGGGCACGGGCACCTGTTGGGCGACGATATGGGCGCCCTGGATACTGCTGCGAATAGCCTCCAACGCCTGGGCGGGCAGCTGGGCCGGCCAGTTTACGGCGTCGATTCGGGACAGGTAGGTGGCATTGAGGATGCTGCCCAGTATAGCCACCCCCAGCGCCGCCCCGACCTGCCGGGTGGTGTTGTTCATAGCCGAGCCGATGCCCGACTGGCTCACGGGTATAGAGCCCATGACCGAGTTTGTGGCCGGGCTCATGGTCATACCTATCCCCAGCGAGGTAATACTCATGGCTATGGCGATGTTGAGGTAAGCGGTATCGACGGCGGCTATGCGGTACAAATAAAAGAAGCCGATGGCGGCGATGAAGATGCCGATGGCTACCGTCAGCTTGGTGCCGATGCGCTCGGCGACCTTGGCTGACATCACCGCCGAGATAAAGGATACCAGAGCCATGGGCAGCAGTCGCAAGCCGGCTTCAAACGGGCTGTAACCCTGCACGGACTGCAAAAACTGCCCCAGGAAGAAGAAGGCCCCCATCAGGCCGAAGGCGACCAGCGTCAGGGCGACATTAGCCCCGGTGAAAGACATATTCTTAAAGAAACGCAAGGGCAGCATGGCGCCCTTGAACTTCAACTCCCAGAGGATAAAAGCCCCCAGCAACACCGCCGCCGCCCCGAAGGCGTAGAGGACGTGCGTCGCCCCCCAGCCCTCCATCCCCGCCTGGATGATGGCGTAAACCAGGGCGAAAAGCCCGGCGATGGAAAGAATAGCCCCGGGGATATCGAGGCGCCGCGGGTGCTCCGTCTTCGAGTTCTCGATGAAATAGCCGCCCCCCACCAGCCCTATGGCGATAACGGGGATGTTGATATAGAAGACCGAGTGCCAGCTGAAATTCTCCAGCAGCCAGCCCCCGATGAGAGGACCTATCCCCATGCCCAGGGCGAAGGTGGCTGCCCAGAGGGCAATGGCCTGAGCGCGTTCTTTAGAGTCGCGGAAGGTGGCTGTCAGAATGGACAGGGTGGCGGGCAGGATTATGGCCGCCCCGATACCCATCAGGGCTCGCATGGCGATGAGCATTCCTGTAGAATTTGACAGCGCCGCCCCCAGCGAGAAGAGGGCGAAAATCCCCAGCCCCGCCATCAGGGTCGGCTTGCGCCCCAGCCTGTCCCCCAGGTAGCCCATGGTCAACAGCAGTCCGGCGATAGCCAGGATGTAAGCATCCACCACCCACTGGAGCTGGCTGGCGCTGGAGCCGAGCCCCTCGGCGATAGAGGGCAGCGCCAGGCTCAATACCGTGTTATCCAGGGAAATAACCAGCAGCGAAATGGCCATAAAGGCGAGGGCTATCCACCGGTTGCGATAGCCCCTGGTCTGTTCTATCAGTTCCATAGTATTTTATTAGCCTCTTTCTAAAAGAATATAATGTTAGGTTAGACTAACAAATATTTTATTATAACACTTAATTATCGCTTGTCAAGCCCCTGATTGTCAGTCGTGCCTTTTACCGGCAACGGCCGCCAGCGGCGCCACCGCCAGCCAGAGGGTCAGCGTCACCAGCATCGCCCAGGTATAGCTGATGGTGTCCACCCCCACCTTGGGCGCAATCACCCCCCAGAGCAGCATGACGAAAAACGAGCTGAGAAAGAATCCCGGTATAGCCGCGAAAATCCGAAAATAGCCCATCTTAGACCTCCTTTTTTATGTTCTGCAGTTTTTGGTCGATTAAGGTGTCAACGCCCAGATGCGCCGCCTCCCGCAACTCCTCCAGGGCCTGGCGCGCGCTTTTGCCCGCGCTCATCACCACGGGCTCCCAGACGATGTAATAGTCACCGCTTTCTCTATCGAACTCAAGATTAATATCGTTCCTGACCACGATTCACCCCGGCTCATTCGGCCATAATGGCTTCGATTTCCTTGTAGGCTTCGCTAAGTACCTGGCGCACCCGCTTCATCTTCTCGGCATCCTGGCTGCGCAAAGCCCGCGTCAACAGGTGCTCCAGCGCATGATACTCCTTCATCATCATGGCCATCTTGCCGATGTTCTTAAAGCTCCAGCGGTGCTTCATATGGCTCCTCACCTCGTCGGCGGAATCCTTACGCTCATCGAGGAAGGCAAGCCCTTCTTCGGTGATGGTGTAAATTTTCTTGCCGTCCCTCTCGGCGGCTTCGGCGTAGCCCATCTCCTCCAGCATCTGCAGGGTGGGATAGACCGTCCCCGGGCTGGGCGTATAAAGCCCGTGCGACATTTCTTCCAGTTCGCGGATAATCTCATAGCCGTGCCTCGGCTTATCTTTCAGCAAGTCCAGGATGACGTACTTCAGGTCTCCCTTCTGGAAAGAGCTCTCGTGCGAGTGTTCCTTAAAGAACCGGTCTCCCCGGAACATGCCCGTTTTAAATTTAAACATAGCCGTCTCCTTTGTCCCATTGATATATCAGATAGTATCACGATATATCTTGATATATTATAATATTACTTTATCCCCCTGTCAAGGGGTCTGGGGAGCAATTTTGAAAAACTCGTTAGCCCCACCCCGATATTATCTATTCCCGCCCTC
>CAZPLG010000052.1:0-9039 GCA_964587415.1 uncultured Dehalococcoidales bacterium
CCCCACCCAGGTTTTTCTTCCCACCCGATACCCCACCAATAGAGGTTAGACCTCTATAAACTCCTTATTTTTAGGGGTGTCTAAGAGGGGGCAAATCCGGGGCCCCCGCAAAAACGAAGTTTTTGTGGGGTAAAAGCCCCCTCTTAATTCCTTAAAAGGGCGGCGGGCGGGAATAGATAATATTGGGGGGAGGGGAAAAGAAGAGGGGAGCTTAATGCTCCCCTCTCTCCGAGCCATTATTACTCTATAACCGGCTACTCTTCTTCCCTCAGCTTATAGCGCTGTATCTTGCCGGTGCTGGTCTTGGGCAGTTTCTTGGTGAACTCTATCCACCGTGGGTATTTATAGGGCGCTATGCTCTTCTTGACAAAGAGTTGAATATCCTTGGCCAGTTTGTCCGACGGGCGGCGGCCCTTCTTGAGCTCTACGTATGCCTTGGGCTTGACCAGGCCATGCTCGTCCTTTTTAGCCACCACCGCCGCCTCACGCACCGCCGGGTGGGAAACCAGGGCGTCTTCGACCTCAACCGGTGAAACCCATATACCGCCCACCTTGAGCATGTCATCGCTGCGGCCGCGGTAATAGTAGTAACCCTGGGCATCACGGTAGTACCTGTCTCCGGTATTAAACCACTCTCCCAGCATGGAGGTCTTGGTCTTATCGTGGTAGCGATAGTAATAGGCGGCGGTTGATTCCCCCATTACATGCAGAGTGCCCACCTCGCCTTCAGGCACCTCTTCACCATCATCATCGAGAATCCTGGCGTGATATCCGGGCACCATTTTACCCGAGCTGCCCGGTTTGACATCGCCCGGGCGGTTGGAGATAAAAATGTGCAGCAGCTCGGTGGAACCGATGCCGTCCAGTATTTCCAGCCCGAACTTTTTCTTCCACTCAAAAAAGATTTCCTTGGGCAGGGCCTCACCGGCCGAGGTACAGATACGCAGGGAGGATAAATCGTATTTCTTCTCGGCGCCCTCTACCTCCAGCATATTGGCGTAAAGCGTGGGCACGCCGAAGAATACGGTGGGGTGGTAATGGTCTATGGTGGCGAATATGGTCTCGGGGCGGGGCCGGTCGGGGAGCAGCACCACCGAAGCGCCGATAGCCAGCGGATAGAAGAAGCTGTTGCCCAGCCCGTAGGCAAAGAAAAACTTGGACGCCGAAAAGAGTAAATCGTCCTGAGTAATGCCCAGGACAGCCCTGGCATAGTTATCAATGCAGCTGAAAACATCGTGCTGAAGGTGGACCGCCGCCTTGGGAACGCCGGTGCTGCCCGAGGTGTAATTCCAGAAAGCGGCATCTTCAAAGGTAGTATAAGCCACATCGAGCTTATCGGAGCAACGGTTAACGATGTCATTATACGAGATATGATAAGCCCTGGTTTTCTCGCCGACGATGATAGTATTTTCCAGGTAGAGAAACTTATCCCTGAAGCCCTCAATCGCCTCAATAAAATCACTGTCGGCAATAAGGGTGCGGGCACGGCTGTTATTCAGCAGGTAACGGTAGTCGTCCCTGGTGTACATATAGTTTATCGGCATCGGAATAGCGCCGATTTTTATGGCGCCGAAGAAGCAGGCCATAGCCTCGGGGGAATCGTACATGACCAGCATGACCCGTTCTTCCATATGCACGCCCAGGATTTTAAGCGCGTTCCCCACCCGGTTTATCATTCTCTGCATCTCGGCGTAGGTATAGGTCTTATCTTTGTAGTACACCGCCACCTTATCCCCCACCCCCTTTTCCACCATCTCGTCAACCAGCTTGGTGGTGATATTGTAGTACTGGGGAATAAAGCCCTGGTATTTATATTTTTCCATTTTAACTCCCGGCCACATCAGGCAAAGATTAACTATGTATTTAGTTTATAATAAAAGCTCTTTTTTTACAAAGCTAGTGAGAGGCACATCCACCTCGATTTTATATCTTTCCCCATCCCCCACCCAATTTTATCTATTCCCACCCACCACCCTTTTAAGGTAAAGGGGGACTTCGTCCTCCTTATAACCCCCTCAAAGCGGGGTGGGGAGAGAAGTCTATAGAGGTGACACCTCTGTAGGGTGGGTATTGGGTGGGAAGAAAACCCGGGGGGTGGGGGGGGGAAACCAACCCCCAATTGACACCCTATGAAGCATACCGTTAGAATATCGTCTACTCTCTACTAAAAAGGCGGAAGATGCATCAACAGACCACTCTGGATAACGGACTGCGGGTTATTACCACCGCTATGCCCCAAACCCGCTCGGTATCCATCTGCATCTTTATCGGGGTCGGTTCGAGGTACGAGACCGAGCCGCAGGCGGGAGTTTCCCATTTCATTGAGCACCTGTGCTTTCGGGGTACGCCCAAGCGCACCACCGCCCGGGAAATCTCCGAGGCAATAGAGGGGGTGGGGGGAATCATCAACGCCGGCACCGATAAAGAACTAACCGTCTACTGGTGCAAGGTAGCCCAACCCCACCTCCGCATAGCGCTGGATGTGCTAGCCGATATACTGCGTCATTCCAGGTTCGACCCGGCCGATATCGAGCGCGAGCGCCAGGTTATCACCGAAGAAATTAACATGAGCAAGGATTCCCCCTCCCAAATGGTTAACATGCTCATTGATGAGCTTCTGTGGCCCCAACACCCGCTGGGGAGAGACATAGCGGGCAGCAAGGAATCAGTAGCCGCCATCACCCGGGAGATGATAGTCGAATACCTGGGACAGAAATATCTACCCGCCAACGCCGTGGTCAGCGTTGCCGGTGCTGGAGAGCACGGGGAGATGGTAAGCGCCGTCGAGAAGGCGCTGGGCGGATGGGCTGACCTGAAGCCCAACCTCACCTATTCCCCATATAAAGAGCAAAAGTTCCCCAAGTTGCGTATCGAGAAGAAAGACACCGAGCAAGCCCACCTCTGCCTGGCGCTAAGCGGGCTGCCCCTGCTGCACCCCAAGCGCTTCATCCTCGACCTGCTTAATGTCATCCTGGGGGAGGGCATGAGCAGTCGCCTTTTCACCGAGATTCGCGACCGGCTGGGACTGGCCTACAGCATCCATAGCTACGCCGAACACTTCTCCGACACCGGCTCGATTACCGTCTACGCCGGGGTGGAACCCAAAAACCTTCAGGTAGCCGTCAAGGCCATCCTGGAACAACTGTCTCGTCTCAAGGAGCCGGTCCCCCAGGCGGAACTGACCAAAGCCAGGGAGCTATCCAAGGGGCGCTTGCTGCTGCGCATGGAGGATAGCCGCAGCGTGGCCGGCTGGATGGGGGGGCAGGAAATTCTCACCCAACGTATCCTCAGTGTCGATGAGGTAATAGCCATCGTCGACGCCATAACCGCCGAGGAAATCCAGCAGCTGGCTCAGGAACTGCTGGCCTCAAATCAGTTAAGGCTGGCGGTGGTCGGTCCCGTAGCTGACGAGCCTCTAGCAGAACTGCTCGTACTATAAAAGAAGCCGCAGCTCGAAAGCTACGGCTTCTTAATACATCTAAAAGGGAAGGATTACATCATCCCTTCCATACCACCCATACCACCTCCTGGCATGCCCGGCTTATCCTTCTCGGGTATATCAGCCACCAGAGACTCGGTAATCAAGACCATAACGGCGATACTGGCGGCGTTCTCCAGGGCCGACCTGACCACCTTGGTCGGGTCGATAATGCCCTTCAACACCATATCGCCGAACTCATCGGCCTCGGCATCATAGCCGACGCCGGCCTTGCTCTTCTTAACCGCGTCAACGATTACCGAGCCGTCTTTACCGGCATTCTCGGCAATCCAGCGAATCGGCTCCTCAACCGCTTTGCGGATAATGTTGACGCCGGTCATTTCATCGCCGCTGGCCGCCACCTTCTTTAGAACCTTAGTAGCCCGCAGCAGAGCCACCCCACCGCCGGGCAGAATGCCCTCTTCTACCGCCGCCCGGGTGGCGGAAAGGGCGTCCTCGACACGGTGCTTCCTCTCTTTAAGCTCGACCTCGGTAGCGGCGCCGACCTTGATGACGCCGACACCACCGACCAGCTTGGCCTGCCTCTCCTGCAGCTTCTCGCGGTCGAAATCGGAGGTGGTCTCCTCTATCTGAGCCTTAATCTGCTTGATTCTGGCTTTGATGGCTTCTTCTGAGCCCTTACCCTCGACTATGGTGGTGTTGTCCTTATCGGAGGTTACGCGGCGGGCGCGACCCAGGTCTTCCACGGTAACCGAGTCCAGCTTGCGCCCGACTTCCTCCGAGATGACCTTGCCCCCGGTGAGGATGGCGATATCTTCCAGCATTGCCTTGCGCCGGTCGCCGAATCCGGGAGCCTTGACCGCCAGCACGTTTATGGTGCCGCGCAGCTTATTGACCACCAGGGTAGCCAGGGCTTCGCCTTCAACGTCCTCGGCGAGAATGAGCAGGTTCTTGGATACCTGCAGTACCTTCTCCAGAGCCGGCAGCAGGTCGGACATCGCCGAGATTTTCTTGTCGGTGATAAGTATGTAAGGGTCTTCTATCTCCGTCTCCATCTTCTCGGCATTGGTAATAAAGTAGGCGCTCATGTAACCGCGGTCGAACTGCATGCCCTCCACGTAGTCCGTCTCATACTTTATCCCCTTTGACTCCTCAACGGTGATAACGCCGTCCTTGCCTACCTTTTCCATCACCTCGGCAATCAGGTTGCCGATCTCCTTGTCCTTGGCGGTGATGGTGCCCACCTGGGCAATCTGTTCCTTGCCCTTGACCTCGACCGATACTCGCTTTAGCTCATCAACAACGGCCTTGGTCGCTTTCTCAATGCCCCTCTTCAATGCTATGGGCTCGGCACCAGCCGCCACATTCTTAAAGCCCTCGCTGATAATAGCATGAGCCAACACCGTGGAGGTGGTGGTGCCATCGCCGCAGGCGTCGTTAGTCTTAGTAGCCGCTTCCTTGACCAGTTGAACCCCCATGTTCTCAAAGGGGTCGGGCAGCTCGATATCCTTGGCAATGGTAACGCCGTCATCGATGACCGACGGAGCCCCCCATTTCCTGTCCAGCGCTACACAATGACCCTTGGGGCCCAGAGTCACCTTAACCGCGTCAGCCAGGGTATCTATCCCCTTCTTTATCGCGTGCCTGACTTCTTCACCAAATATAATCTGCTTAGCCATTTTGCCTCCTTACTTCTTGCTAGCCTTCTTGGCTAAAATGTCGTTCTCACTCAGTATCATCAGTTCCTCGCCGTCGATCTTAATCTCGGTGCCGCCGTACTTGACGTAGAGCACCACATCGCCGACCTTAACGTCCATAGCCATCCGTTTGCCGTCCTCGGTTAGCCTTCCCGGACCGACCGCCAGTACCTTGCCCTCCTGGGGCTTCTCTTTGACGGTATCAGGTAGGACAATGCCCCCCTTGGTAATCTCTTCCCTTTCGATAGGCTTAACCACTACCCTGTCAGCCAACGGTTGAAGCGAAATCGCCATTATAATCCTCCTTATTCTAGCTCAATTACTAATCTTATTTTAGCACTCTCGGGCGGAGAGTGCTAACGATTTATCATAACCTAACTGGGCATAACTTTCAACCTGGTATATAGATAGTTACAGCCGATTTCAGCCGTTTACAGCCATCTAGAGGCATATAATATTCATTATCTTGGTAAGGCGTCTCCTGATTAACTCAGCTTGAGTCCAGGGGTAACATCGAGGTCAAGGCCGTTCGTCTTGCCCGCCTGCAAGCGGTAGTAGCCGCAGGCGGCAATCATAGCCGCGTTGTCGGTGCAAAGTATGGGCGGGGGAACGAGCACGGGGAGGGGGGATTTTTCCGCCAGCCGCTGCCGCAGCATTGCATTAGACGCCACCCCACCCGCCAGCAAGACCTGCTTTACCCGCCGTTCCTTGGCGACAGCCACCGTCTTGGTCACCAGCACGTCTATCACCGCCTCCTGAAAGCTGGCGGCGGCGTCAGCCGCTGACGAAATCTTGCCCGCCTCCGCCAGGCGCAACAGCGCCGTCTTGACCCCGCTGAAACTAAAGTCGTTGCTACCCTTCAACCAGGCGCGAGGCAGGGGAATCGAAACCGTGCCCCCTTTGGCCGCCTGTTCAATGGCCGGACCACCGGGGTAGCCCAGACCCAGTATTCGGGCGGCTTTATCGAAGGCCTCGCCAGCGGCATCGTCCCGGGTGCGCCCCAGCACCGCGTAATCACCGTGACCCCGCACCAGCACCAGGCCGCTATGCCCCCCGGAAACGATAAGGCAGACAACGGGGAAATCAATGCTCTTGTCCCCCAGCCAGTTGGCGTAGAGGTGGCCCTCGAGGTGGTTAACCCCGATAAGGGGCAGATTATGCGCCATAGCCGCCGCCTTAGCCGCGTTCACCCCCACCAGCAACGAGCCCGCCAGCCCCGGGCCGATGGTGACGGCAACGCCCGCCAGGTCTTGCCAGCCGACATCTGCCTCGACCATGGCCTCTTTCAGCACGGGGATAATAGACAGCAGGTGCTGGCGGGAAGCCACCTCGGGGACAACCCCTCCGTAGCGGGCGTGGATTTCCACCTGGGAGGCAATCTGGTTGGAAAGCATTTTCCTGCCGTCCTCCACCACCGCCGCCGCCGTCTCGTCACAGGAGGTCTCGATAGCTAAGATTTTCATGCCTTTGCATTATAACATAGCCGCCGCGCAGTCGAATAATGACGTTGTTTCCCGTCACCCCACCCCGATTTTATCTATTCCCACCCTCCACCCTTTTAAGGAAAATCCCCCTTAATCCCCCTTTTTCAAAGGGGGAGACTCGGTGGGGAGTAACGTGCCCCCGAAGGAACTCTAGAGGGAGAATCCCCTCCAAGGGTGGGCGGGGTGGGACGAAAAACCTCTTTGACACACCCAATAGCCAGTGATATTATGACGAAAAGATGAATAATCGGGTTATACAACTAAGAGTGGGGTGATATTAAATGTCTAGTATTGAAACCCTGTACCTGGTGCTGCTTATCGTCTGCCTCTTTTTGTCCGCCTTCTTCTCCGGCTCGGAGACAGCCTTTATCTCCCTGCAGAGGATAAGGGTGCAACACCTGGTCGATACCAAGGTGAGGGGAGCAAGGCGGGTTGCCAAGATGATGGAGAAACCGGAGAAGTTCCTGTCCACCGTCCTGCTGGGCAACAACCTGGTAAACACCGCCGCCGCTGCCCTGGCTACCTTCCTGGCTATCAGCTTCTGGGGGGACCAGTGGGGTGTCCTCATTGCCACCATCGTGATAACTATCCTGCTCTTGATATTCTGTGAGACCACCCCTAAGACCATAGCCACCCGTCACGCTGAAAAGATATCCCTTACCTTTGTCGGGCTGATAGAAGCCCTCTCCTGGCTGTTTACGCCCTTTGTGATAGTGTTGAGTTGGATTGCCTCCGGCTTCGCCCGGATATTCGGCGGGAAGACGGTGCCCCGGTCGCTGGCTAACGAGGAGGAAATCCGAACCATGATATCGATGGGGCACAAGGAGGGGACGTTTGAAGAGGAAGAGGCGACGATGCTGCACAAGGTGTTCGACTTCGGCAACCGCCCCGCCCTGGAGGTAATGGTGCCGCGCACCGAGGTAATATGGGTAACCAAGGGCACCAAGATAACCGACTTCCTTCAGGTCTACGCCGAAAACCCGCTATCTCGCTTTCCGGTATATGAGGAAAACATAGACAACGTCATCGGTATCCTGGCCGTAAAGGATATACTCATGGCCCAGGCCAAGGGACAAATCGATGATAAAAGCACCATCGACGACCTGATTCGCCCGGCTTACTTTGCCCCCGAGACCAAGCGGGTCAGCGAGCTCTTTGCCGAGATGAAGGATAAAAACTACCGCATAACGGTGATAGTCGACGAGTTCGGCGGCACGGCCGGTATCGTCTCCCTGAGCGGGCTGATGGAGGAAATCGTGGGCCCGGTGGGCGACGAGCTGGCGGAGATAGAAAAGGAATACGAGAGCATCGACGAGTACACCTTCCAGATTGACGGCGGCATGCGGGTGGAAGAAGCCAACGAGGAGATGAGCCTGGACCTGCCCGAAGGTGAAGACTACGAGACGGTAGCCGGCTTTGTCCTCGACCTGCTGGGGCACATACCCAAAGAAGGCGAACGGCTGAAGTATAAGCAGTTGAAGATAGTTATCACCGAGATGCGGGGGATGAAGATAGAGAAGATACGGATAACCAAGGAAAAACATGCAACGACTGCGGATTAGGTTCAGCCGGGGCGAAGAGATAAAGTTCATTTCTCACCTGGATATAATGCGCCTCTGGCAAAGAGCCCTCCACCGCGCCCAGATTCCGCTGGCCTACACCGAGGGCTTCAGCCCCCACCCTCGCCTGTCGCTGGCGGCGCCGCTGGCGGTGGGAATAACCAGCCAGGGGGAGTTGATGGATGTCTTTTGCAGCCAGTGGGTCTCCCCCCATTCCTTCACCGACGCCCTGAGCCAGCAGCTGCCGACGGGGATTGAAATAATGCAGGTCTTTTCGGTAGCCCCGACCATGCCCTCGCTGCAATCGCAGGTCGGCTACGCCGAATACGAGGTCGAACTGGAAACAGAGAAGGACCAGGCAGGGGTAAAGGCGGCGCTGGCTTCGCTGCTGGCGGCGGAGCAGTTTCCCTGGCACCACGAGAGGGACACCGGCACCAGAAACTACGACCTGCGGTCTTTAATCGAAGACCTCTGGCTTATCGAATGGCGACAGGGCTACTCCCAGATAGGCATGAGGCTGCGCTGCGACAGCGGCGGCTCGGGGAGGCCCGAGCAGGTAGCCGCCGCCCTGGGCTTTAGCCACCCCACCTCCATCCGCCGCAGCCAGCTGCTGCTGAAAACGGGCTAAGGGATAAAGCGCATGAAGGGGGAAAACCAGCCGTCATCATTGGAACAGCGGGTGCTGGGCTTCATCCGGGAGCATCAGCTGGTATCAGACGGCGAGAAGCTGGTGGTGGCGGTGTCGGGAGGGGCGGACTCGGTGTGCCTGCTCCATATTCTGGCCAATCTCCAAAAAGAGATGAAGATAAAGCTGCACATCGCCCACCTCAACCACCAGCTGCGGGGCGCTGATTCCAACG